>CAMDMH010000207.1 GCA_945901835.1 Devosia equisanguinis
GCCCTACTTCGACTTGTCACCCATCGCGTGGTCGATCGACTGTTCGGCGGGGGCCATCCACAGCCAAGCGGCAGCGCAGAGCAGCGAGGCCAATGCGAATGTCGAGCGCAAACCGATGGCCTCGGCGGCAAAGCCCATCGTCAGCGCGCCGATCGCGGGAACGCCGCGGTAGATCATGGCATAGAGGCTCATCACCCGGCCGCGCATGCTGTCGTTTACCGATAGCTGCGTGAGCGCCGAGATGCCCGTCGCCATGACGGTCAGCGTGAAGCCCTGAACGGCGGCGAAAGCCACGGCGATCTTGAGATTGGTGGTCGCGACGAACCCGAACTGCCCGATGGCAAGCCCGATCGCCGAGACGATCACGATGTAGGTCATGCCCCGCGTGTGGCCGCGCAGCGCGATCCAGGTCGCGCCGATCATCGCACCGACGCCCATACCGGCAGCCAGCCATGCGTAGCCGTCCGCTCCCGCCTTGAATACCCCATCGGCGAAGCCCGGCAGGAAGTCCTGCAGGGGGCGGGACGTGATCGACGCCATCGTCATCAGCATGAACAGCGGAAAAATACCGGGATGCCGGCGCACATAAGCGAGGCCAGCCGTCACGTCCTGCAAGATGTTCGTAGTTGATTTCTTGCGCACCGGGGCCGCCACCCGCATGCGGAACACCTGGAACATGAAGAAGGCCACGCCGACCACGTGCGCCAGAAAACATGCGCCGACGCTATAATTCGCGATGACCAGTGCGGCAATCATCGGTCCGACGAAACGGGAGCCGTGGAAGAACGAGCTGTCGAGGGAGACCGCGCTGGGGAAATCCTCTCGCGGCACGCAGGCCGGCACGATCGTGGTGCGCGCGGCGTTGTAGACCGGCATCAGCATGCCGTTGACCAGCGTGATTGCGAACAACGCCTCGATCGTCATCATGCCGGACAGCGCGATCGCCGCCAACAACGCGGCGTGGAGGAACACGGCGCACAACGACAGCTTCATCTGGGCAAGCGGGTTCCAGCGGTCGACGACAGCGCCAGCGAACGGTGCGATCGCGATCATCGGCATCAGGTCGGCGGCCGCGACCGCACCGAGCCAGGCGGGCGAGTGCGTCAGCTCCCATGCCAGCCAGCCCACGCCGATCCGCTGCATCCAGCCGGTGACATAGTGAGGACCGATACCCGTCATGAACAGGGCATAGTTCCGGTGTCGCCAGACGCGCACCGCCGGACTTTCCCCCAGCGCTGCAGTATCGATCGAGAGGAGGCTCATTTGCTCACGGGCTGGGGGCGAAGGCTTGGAGGTGAAGGATGATGGCGAGGTTCATGGACACGACTGGTTAAAATGCCGAAGGCGTAGCATCGGCAAGGATGATCCTCAGCCGTGTCCAAAATAGTTGCAGCGCCTTCCCTGCCGGCACAAGGCCAAACCGGACATGGCCACCCCCCACCATACGCAGGACACCTTACACTTCGGTTTCCCGCTGCGACGAGTTGCCTATCATCCTGTGCCTATCGTCCTGGCGCCTCTTTGGGTGCCCACGCGCCTTTTATCTGGGCGCCTTCAGGCCCGTACATATCCAGCGCCAAAACGCACATCGCCTTCGGATCGGTCTTGCCGAGCATGTCGAAAGTATCCATCCAACCGGCTTCGAATGCGTCTTTGTCGAGACCGCCCTTCTCGAGCAGGAAGACGCGCACAGGTTCGGACGAGCGGCCGTTGCAGAAGTCCTCGACCCAGAGCAGCAGCGCGTAGTGGCGAGCCATGCTCGCCGAAATCGTCTTGGGTGCCGGGCTCGCCGCGGCCAGCCGCTCGATGGCGTCCTTCTGGTGCGGCTCGATGGCCACCGACGGGTTCGCGGACACGGCGAGCAGCATTGCCGACACTGTCAGGAATAACGTTCGCATGGTCTCGTCTCGTTGCGGCGGCCGCGGACCGTCAGAAAAACTGGCTCGTAGCGCGACGACGGCGGCACGCATAGCATGAAGATCATGCAATTTGACTGCGCGACTTTTCGTGCCGCCTGCTATACGTCGCCGCGCCTGGTCCCGACCAGATTGCCCGTGCGGCTCTCCCCGCCTTCAGACATCACCACATACCTGCGTAGCTCATCGACTCATGAACAGCCTGATCATCCTGACGACAGGTTTCCTCATCATGTTCGTCGGCAGCGGCGCACGATTCGCGTTCGGTCTGACGTTGAAGCCGATGGCAGAGGAATTCGCGCTCGGGCGCGGCCTGCTCGGCACCACCGTGGCGGTCTACTTCGCGGTGACTGCAGTTTTCATGTTCCTCTCTGGGCGGTTGATCGATCGCTATGATCCGCGCGTCGTGCTCGCGTGGGGCCTCGCGATCAGCGCGGCAGGGATCGGGCTGATCGGCTGGGCCAGCGCGCCGTGGCAACTTTTCGTGCTCTACGGCGTCGTGTTCGGCATCGGCAACGGCATCGCGTCGATCACGCCGGTCAGCATCATGGTGACGCGGCTCTATCCCGAGCGCGCAGGCGCTGCAAACGGGCTCATCAGCATGGGGATGAGCGCGGGGCAACTGGTCATGATCGCGGTAATGGCGTTCGTACTCGTCGGGGTGGGCTGGCGCTCGATCTACGTGTGGCTGGCGGTCGCGCATCTCGTCCTGCTGCCGCTGCTGCTGATGATCCCGAAGGGATCGGGCAGCTTGCAACCGAGCACTGCTGGCGTTGCAGGAGGAACAGCGCCGGCTGCGGAAGGCCTGAGCCTGAGCGAAGCGGCACGGACGCGGCGGTTCTGGCTGTTGTTGCTGGTCTACGCGATCTGCGGTCTCGACGATTTCTTCGTCTCGACCCACGTGGTCGCATTTGCGCAGGACAAGGGCCTCGACACGCTCCTCGCGGGCAATCTGCTGGCCTTGATGGGTCTTACCGCCATGCTCGGCGTGGCGTGGTCGGGCATATGGAGCGACCGTTACGGCCTGCTGCGGCCGATGCTTGCCTGCTTTCTGCTGCGGATCGCGTCATTCGGACTTATCATGGCGAACCAGTCGAAGCTGGCGGTGCTGGTGTTCACGGTCGTGTTCGGCATCACGTTCCTGATGACGGCGCCGCTGACGGTGATCGCGGTTCGCAACGCGTTCGGCAACCGGCATCTCGGCACCATCTCGGGATTCATCATTATGGCGCATCACGCGTGTGGTGGTCTCGGCGCCTGGCTGGGCGGGCTCGTGTTCGATGCGGCGGGAACATACGATACGGCGTTCGTGGTGATGCTCGTATCGTCGCTGATCGCGGTCTGGGCCACGCTGGCACTCCGCCGTGAGAACGTCGAGGGCCGAGGCTGAGCGGTTGGCGTGGCTGGCGCACTGCGACCGTAGGCGAGGCTCGTCTCTGTTTTCAGGCAGAAGCGACTTCAACTCGCAACCGTCAATGACCTGTCAAAGCCCTGGTCGTCGGCTTCGCCGCCCACTCGGCATTCCAATCCGCACCGGCTTCGGACACCTCTACGAGACGCGCCAATTCGACCAGCTCCGGCTGCCATTGGGCTGCGTCCCGCTGCTGTGAAGGGGCGACGTAGCGCGCGCTGGCGTACTCAAGGGAGGGAGCGGCGTTTGCGAGTGTGCCGTACCCCCCGACGTCGGCGCCGAACGCATCGTGCGCTTCGACGATGCCGGACGACGAGGGCTGAGGGACAGGGGCCAGCACTCGTTCGGCCAGCCTGTCGACATAGAGCTGAGACAAGCTGACGACACGATGAGCGGTCTCCCGGCGCTCGGCTGCCTCGACGTAGATCGTGTGCGTCCGGGATGCGGATCGAGTATCGGGAGTGGCCAGCGGCACAGGCCTCTCGACTGCGCCAAGCAGCGCGCCGACCGGAGTCCAGCTGGCGAGACCTTCGCACCAGACGAGATCATCTGCGGCGAGCATCCCCCTCGTCAACAACGAGGTCAATGCCTCGGCTGTCACCGGCCCTGACGGAGCGCCATCAAGCAGAATGTACCAGTCGAATCCCTCGGTCCGGATCACGATACGCCCTCACACCGCAGCATGAGGAAAAGCGTAATGAACCCGCCGCGGAGCCGCCAGACCAAACCCGCCGGCGTCCCATTGCTCAGCGCACGGCCGTGTCAATCTGGCAACGCGCAAGCACGTTGAGAGAGTTACCCACTACTTCTTCATCACGGCGCGCAGACGCTCCACGATCGCCTCGGGCGTCGCGTACATCTCGTTCATGATCTTCTCCATGTCTTCGCCCGACGTCGGCGAAGGCTCCTCCTTCATGGACCTCACCGCCTCGGCGATCAGCTCCTTGTCGGCGAGCGTCGCGCTGAATGCGCGGCGCAGCTCCGCGATCCGCTGTGGCGCCATGCCCGGCGGGGCGAGGAATGCGTTCGAGAGTGCGAGCGGCTTGAACATCAGCGCCATCATCTGCTTGTCCTCGGGCGTCTTGGCGAGGTCGGGCGCGAACGGCACGTCGGGAAAGATGGGGCTCTTTTCCGCGCCCATCTGGAGGAAGATGTGGATCTTCTTCTCGTTGACCCAATCCATCTTGGTGGCCTTCAGGCTCGACCAGCTCCAGCCACAGCGGCCGTGCGTCTCGCCGCGCTCGACCGCCATGATGGTCTCCTGCGTCCCGAGATAGCCGGTGATGACCTTGAATTTCGTGCCGATGGTAGCGTTGAGCAGCACCGGGAAGATGTCCGGTGTCGCGGCCGCGCCAGTTCCGGCGACCGTGATCTCGCGCGCCTGCGCGTCGGCCAGCGTCTTGAAACCGGAGGCGTGCCACGAGGCGCAAAGACTGAAGTCCTTGGCCCAGGCCCCGAGCGAGACCACGTCGGTCATCTTGTAGGCAGTCTTGCGGCCACCGATCAGCGGCTCGACAAGCGGACCCGCAGGGACGACGGCGATCGTCGTACCGTCTTTGGGTGCGGCCGTCGCGATCGTATCGATCACGCGAATGCCGCCGGCGCCGGGCATCAGCTGGGGCGTGACCGTGGGGTGGCCCGGGATGTGTTTACCGGCATGGCGTGAAAAAATGCGGGCGGCCGTGTCGAGACCGCCGCCGGCCGTGCCGCCGATCAGCAGCGTGACGGTCTTGCCCTTGAAGAAGGTCTCGCCCGGCTCGACGGATTGGGCGAAAGTAGCAACGGTGGTGGCCGCCAGCGCAGCCCCGGCGAAACCTGCAGCCGCGACGGCTGACATCCCGCGCCCCTTGCCACCGTTCCGCGCTGCGATCGAACCGCCTGCCATGCAAGGTCCCCCCCGTGGTCGTTCATTACCGATTTCGTTGGCGCCAGTTTCCATTTCCCGATGGGGCCGTCAATCCGGACTCTGGCTGGGTGGCTTCTCTGGGTGGCTTCTCTGGGTGGCTTCTCTGGGTCGCCTCGCCGGATAGCTCGGGCGTCGGCCGGCCTGATGGCTGGCTCATCCTCGTCCGACAGCCTTGACATCACCTCGCCGCGCAACAATAAGAGCGCCCTGGATCGGGCGGTTAGCTCAGCGGTAGAGCACACGCTTCACACGCGTGGGGTCATAGGTTCAATCCCTATACCGCCCACCATTTCCCTTAACAAATACAGATACTTCGACACCGGCCCCGCCGAAGCTTTCCGGGATGTTGCAGGCTGGGAAGCACATGGGAAGCACGAGCATCGTGCAAGGCCCGCAAGGCCGCTGTGGCAACGCGGCTCTGTGCAAGTGCAAAGCAATTATCGATCTCGTCCGGACTCCGCGAGGGGCGCTTAGCCGAACTCCGTTCATCCGGGGTGGCCAGTAACGCTGTGGCCAAGACGCCGTTCGCCATGAGTCGACACAGCGAGGAATGACACCGTTCTATGTCTGCAGCACTGCCAGATACCGACCCTGAGAGCTGCCCCCCGGGCAGCTACCCTTTGGGCCACAAACGGTCGAAAAGTGGACACTGAATATGCCGCGCGGAATGTCCGGATTGGGATCTCAAGAGCGGTCGACACGGGATCACGGGATTTGGCGTCCGGGGCCCCTGTGAGGAAAAATCGCGAATTGCCGCCAATCGCTGTCACCCAGGGAACAGCGTCGTCTCCGCCGGCGTGGTTGATGAACCCCACGGGGGCCAGTCCCCCGATAGGTTCACACGAACGCAGAGATGCCCGCCATGACCCCCCTCAGAATTCTCGCGACGATCGCCGCTTTCGCCGCGGCCACAGCGTACGCCGCGCCGAAGGCCGAGGCCCGTGGCCTGCGTCTGGGCCTGGGAATAGGGCTGTTGGGAGCTGCGGCCATTGTGGCT
>CAMDMH010000208.1 GCA_945901835.1 Devosia equisanguinis
GCCGATACTTGAGCCGGCGAATGTCATGGATGGCGGCAAAGCATGGAAAATCTGAAGGTTATCGTGATCGGCGCGGGGCTCGGCGGATTGACCGCCGCGGCTTGCCTCATCAGGGCGGGGCACGACGTCGACGTGTACGAGCAAGCGCCGGTCCTGGCGGAGGTCGGCGCGGGTATACAGATCAGCGCCAACCCGATGCACGTGCTCGCCGATCTCGGCCTCAAAGACGAGATCATGGCGGTCGGCGTACGGCCGGGCGCTTATGTGTTCCGCCTGCACGACACGGGCGAGGAACTGCAGCGGTTCAATCTCGCGGCGGACCACGAGCGCATGCACGGGCAGCCCTACAACCAGATCCATCGGGCGGACCTGCACGAGATCATCGCCAACAAGGTGCTGGCACTCAAGCCGAGTGCGATCCACCTCAATGCGCGGGCGACCCACTTCGTCGAGAGCGATAAGGGTGTCGAGCTGTTCTTCGCAGACGGTTCGAGCGCGAAGGGCGACGTGTTGGTGGGGTCGGAAGGTCTCAAGTCGGTCGTCCGTAAGCAGATGTTCGGCGACCAGCCGGCAACGTACACCGGCGATGGCGCATGGCGGATCACGGTGCCGATCGAGCGGGTCGCGGAGCCGCATCTCGAGCACGTTATGTCGGTGTTCATGGGGCCGGGCGGGCATTGCGTCTGCTACTATCTGCGCTCGGGCAGCTTGCTGAATTTCGTCGGTTGCATCGAGACGGACGAGGTGTCCGAGGAATCATGGACAATGCGCTTCCCCAAGGAGCGACTGCGCCGGGATCTCGAGGGCTGGCATCCTGCGATCCAGGCGATCGTGGACGCCGCGGACGAGGACGGCTGTTTCCGCTGGTCGCTGCACAACCGGCCGCCGGTGCGCGACTGGAGCACAAAGCGCGTCACGATCCTGGGTGACGCCGCGCATCCGACGCTGCCGTATCTGGCGCAGGGGGCCGCGATGGCGATCGAGGACGGCGCGGTGCTGACGCGCGCCTTGCAAATGGAAGGCTCGATCCCGGCTGCGTTGCAGCGGTATCAGCGCAACCGCATCGACCGGACCGCGCGCGTGGTCGAGACCTCGACGTTCAACCGCCGGCTGTTCCATCTGCCGTCAGTTGCCGAGATGCGCGCGGCGTTCGCCAATCGCAAGGAGGGCGAGGATCGCAACGCGTGGCTGTATTCTTACAATCCACTGACGGTGAAGCTCGAGTAGAGCGCTGGCATTTTCCCGGATGTGGCTCGACAGAGCTTGTCTTCTCCGACGGAGGTAAGGATATTCGGCAGCATGAGGTGCCGAATTGCCGCCCCTCACCCTAACCCTCTCCCCGCAAGGGGCGGGGAGAGGGAACAAGGGGGAGAACCTTGGAAACGCTCGGTCATCTGGCGAACGGATTCTCGATCGCGCTGACGCCCATCAATCTGTTGTGGGCGTTCGTGGGAGTTACGCTCGGCACCGCGATCGGCGTGCTGCCGGGGCTCGGGCCAGCCCTCACGATCGCACTGCTGCTGCCACTGACCTACAAGGTGAGCGCGACGGCGGCGTTCATTCTGTTCGCGGGCATCTACTACGGCGCGATGTACGGCGGCTCGACGACATCGATCCTGCTCAACACGCCCGGTGAAAGCGCGACCATCGTCACCTCGCTCGAGGGGAACAAGATGGCGCGCAAGGGGCGGGCCGGTGCTGCGCTTGCGACGGCGGCCATCGGCTCGTTCATCGCGGGTACGATCGGTACGATCGGCATCACGTTTCTCGCCGGACCGGTGGTCGAACTCGCGCTGAAGTTCGGGCCGGCGGAATACTTTTCGCTGATGGTGCTGGCCTTCGTGACGGTGTCGGCGGTGCTCGGCAATTCCGCGATCAAGGGCATGATCTGCCTGTCGCTAGGCATGTTCCTGGGGCTGATCGGCATCGACCTGCAGACGGGGCAGGCGCGCTTCACGTTCGGCATTACGGAGCTGCTCGATGGCATCAACGTGATCGTGGTCGCGGTCGGATTGTTCGCGGTCGGAGAGACGCTTTACCTCGCTGTCTATGGCAAGTGTGACGACGGCGACGTGCTCGTCGTGAAAGATTCCATCTGGATGTCGCGGGAGGATTGGAAGCGGTCGGTAGCGCCGTGGTTCCGCGGTTCGGCGATCGGTTTCCCGATCGGGGCGATGCCCGCGGGCGGTGCGGAAATTCCAACGTTCCTTTCGTATTGGATGGAGAAGCGGCTCTCGAAGCATCCGGAGGAATTCGGACACGGCGCCATCGAAGGTGTGGCGGGGCCAGAGGCTGCGAACAACGCGAGCGCGGCAGGCGTGCTGGTGCCGATGCTTGCGCTGGGTCTGCCGACTTCGGCGACGGCGGCTATCATGCTGTCGGCATTCCAGAGCTACGGCATCAACCCAGGGCCGCTGCTCCTCGTGCAGCAACCGGATCTGGTGTGGGGGCTGATCGCCTCGCTCTACATCGGGAACGTGATGCTGCTGGTGCTGAACTTGCCGCTGGTCGGGTTGTGGGTGCAGATCCTGCGGATACCCTCGCCGCTGCTTTATGGCGGCATTCTCATCTTCGCGACGATCGGCACCTACGGTATCTCTAGATCCGTGGTCGACCTGATGTTTCTCTACGCGATGGGCGGCGTCGGCTTCCTGATGCGGCGGTTCGATTTCCCGACCGCGCCCGTCATCATCGGCATGATCCTGGGGCCGCTTGCGGAGCAAGAATTCCGCCGCGCGATGACGATCAGCCAGGGCGATTGGATGATCTTCGTGCAGAAGCCGCTGTCGCTGACGTTGCTGATCGTGGCGCTGATCGCAGTGCTCGGGCCGAAGCTGTGGGCGATGCGTGGTAGTGGGGCGAAGACGGCGTAGAACGGTTCGAGTGCAGCGAAACAAACCGGAACAGGTAGCCGATACTGCATCAAGGGTTTGCCAGACGACGTCGCCAGTAACCAGGGCGGCGTGAGTTGTGGGCCACTGCCACGATCGATGCGGTTTCGCCTTCGATGCAATAGATCAATGCATACGGAAAACGCGCGAGCAATCTGGCGCGCAAATCTCCGCCGTCTGGACCTATGGCCGTCGGCGAAAGTTTTATGCGCTGGACGACGAGCGAAATTTCATCGAGAAATTCGTCGCCAAGTCCGCTTCGTTGAGCATCGTAGTAGGCTGCTGCCCGCATCATTTCGCGCAGTGCCAAGCGATGAAACCCGACCTTCAAGATCGACGCCGTTGCTCGAGTTCTGCTCGCACTTCGGCAATCGCATCATCTGCCTCGACCATATCGGCAGTTCCGCTCCGCGCCTCATCCGCTCGGCGATGCCATTCCGTGACATCAGTTGCTTCGCGGACGAAGTCACTGTCCATCCGAAGGAGGGCCTCCAGAAGCTCTTCACGCTCCGAAGGTGACAGATGCTTAGCAGCATCGATCAGGGGTTGAATGCGCTCACCCATCGATTGAATCCTCAGCATTGTCCGCAGGGCTCTTTTATCATCCAAACAGGGGCGACCCAAGCCGAACCTCCTGCTTCCCAACCCTTCCGATGACGCCATTTCCGGGAAATCCGAGATCATCGATGGACTGGCGCACGATATTGAGCGCAAGGCCAACGAGAAACGTGATCACGCGGGATGATGGAGTCTTGTCTTTTCAAGCATCCCTCGACGAGAAGCCGAAATCCGGTTCGGTGACATTTGCCACTTGCAGAGCCATACGTACCGTCTTTCGAGATGAAGATTAGCCCCCACGCCCCATCGCTGCAGCCCGACACGGGCTCGTATGTCCGATCGTTCTGGGACAGGTGGATGGAACCACTGTAGCAGTGGCTGCCGCAAACGGTCTCCCATTCACCTGGGAAATGGGCGTCAAGTCGAAGCTCGGGTGCTCCCGCACGCACCGTTCCCGATACGCGAAGGTAAAAGAGGGCTTAGCGAAATGACAAGGGATAGTCTGCGTGTGACCATAGTCCTACGAGACAGACGAAGCCTCCCAAGGCGAACGCGGAAGTCTTCCTCAATTCAATGACCGCCGCCGTCGTTCTTCTTTTTGCCGGTGTGGCGGCCGATCTCGGTGTTCATGGGAACGTCGTTGCGGCGCTGCTGGGCGATGATGTCGCCGGTTACCCAATAGTCGCCCTTCACGGCGCGGTCGGCCATGATCTCGAAGTCCTCGGTCCAGTCGCCGAGCGAGTAGCCGAACCACGGGCCCTGCGGGTTGAGCGGCGGTAGGCCGAGTTCTTCCCAGATGCCCCTGGCTTTCTCCATGTACTCCTTCTTGGGGAGCGAGATCGGCGGGAAGTCTTCCTTCAGCGTGGCGTCGAAGCAGACGGAAGCGTCAATGCCGCCATTGCGCATGCTGCGCGGGCCGTGGCCCTGGTCGCGGTGCTGCATCACCTGCATGTCGAGCACGGGGTTGCAGCGGTAGGCCATGGCCCACCACACCGCGTCCATGTTTTCGGGATCGATGTCGTCGTTGATGGCGATGACGAACTTACCCATCGCGCGGTTCTGCGCGATCAGGCCGTAGATCGCGCGCCAGACTTCGACGGACGGCGTGTCGCGCTCGATGACCAGGATGACAAGCTTGCGGAGGTTGGTCAGCGGTTCGTGCAGGAACACGCGCTTGACGCACTTGAGACCGAGCCCGTTGCGCAATGCGTTGAGCAGCATCGGCTCCATGCCGACCTTCTTGATGAGGCTGCTTTCAGAAGGCGTGACCTGACTGATGATCGAGGTGAGCACGGCCTTCTTCCGGCGCGTGATGCACGTCACGTCCATGTAGGCGTTGTATTCCTGCAGATTGACGTGGCCGTGACTCTCGCCAAACGGTGCTTCGGGCTCCAGCCACTCGGTGTCGATGAAGCCTTCAATCACGATCTCGGCTTCGGCGGGCACCATCAGGTCGACCGTCTTGGCCTTGACCATATTGATGGGTGAGCCGACCAGACCGCCGGCGACATCCATCTCGTCGACATGTTCGGGCAGCTTCTGGTTCGACGTGAAGGTGACGGCTGGCGGTGCACCGAGAATGACGGCGGCGGGCATCTTCTTGCCCATCGCCTTGTACTTCAGCCAATGGGTGTAGATGCCCGGGCGCAGCTCGAGCGACGGGTTCATCCCGAGGCGCTTCTTCGACTTGATCTGGCCGCGGTAGTTGCCCATGTTTTGGACGCCCGTGTCCGGATCCTTGGAAATGTACTGCGACAGCGTCGTGTAAGGCGCGTTGTCCCAGCCGGGCGTCGACATCGGAACGGGGATGCCGTCGAGGCCCTGGCCGGGTTTGTCGAGGTCGGCGCCCTGGTAGACGATCTCCTGGCACGGAGCATTCTCGACGATCTTCGGCTTGATCGGGTTGTTCTCGGCTTTGACCCAGGTCTCGGCAATCTTGTCGAGCGGGCAGCCCAGACCGATGCGGTAGATCTCACGGCTTGCAGCGAGGCAGCCGACGATCACGGGGATGTCGAACTTGTTGCCCTTGGCGTCGTGCACGTTGGTGAACAGGAACGCCTTGCGCTCGCTCTCCTTGAAGCCGCCGCGGAACTGCCAGCGCACCAGCGGGTGCATTTCGGTGTCCTTGCAGATCGGGCGGTCGACCTCGATCAGAAGGCCGGCTTTACGCAGGGCGTCGATGTGATCGTGGAGGTCGGGGTAGGCGCGGGGCGGGGCGGCGGCGTCACTCTTGGCGGACTTGTCGGAGGTGGGGGACTTCGGCATCGGCTCGGCCTCGCGGGAATTGAGATGCGGTTTCATTTCGGAGGGCGGCAGCGCAAAATCGTGCCGCGCGCAGGCTCCCGCGATAGCATCTCTGTGCGGGGTGTCAAATAGAGGGAATGGGCAGACGACTCGAGGCCAACACTGCCCGCGCCGTAGGCTGGGTCAAGCGGAGCGCGACCCAGCAGCTGATCGAGTGCCGTTGATTGGTGGGGCGCGGCCCGCAAAGGTGCGCGCCTTGACCCTGCCCACGACTACGGGAAATCAACGAAGTAGCGCCCGATCAGTTATTGCCCGGGCGGTGCTGAGCCATCTTAGCGAATACGGCAAACGGGCCTTGCATGCTGACCTGCACGAGGCGCCATTCCTCAGCACTGTCACGATTGCTACGTGAAAGGTTCGAGTCTAGCCTGTTCTATTCGCCATAATCCTCTGCTCGGCGGCCCCGTTGCAACGCGATGCGCGTCGTCGGCCGGGTTGACGGCGAGGCGTTGGCGGTGACG
>CAMDMH010000209.1 GCA_945901835.1 Devosia equisanguinis
GAGGGCGTAGTTGACCATCGCGGCGCGCAGGGGCGCTTCGGGCAGGACGATCTCGACGAAGTCGTTCATCCCCCAGGTGGTCGAGCCGGCAGGGCTCGCGGGATGGCCGAAGACGCGTATGGTTCCGGTGCCGCTGCCGAACAGCACGCTCAGGGCATCGGTGATAAGCGGCATCCGCTGGCAGAGCCGCATCAGCCGGGACAGCGACGGGTCGTCCCTCAGGTCGTAGCTGCGATCGATGTCGATGGGGCCGTCCGGTGGGAGGACGAGGCGGCGCATGTCCGATTGCTTGATCGCGACATAGCGGAGCTTGGCGGTGTTGAGCAGTTCCTGCCTGACGCTGGCTGGCACGTCGTGGTCGGGGTGGGCGTCGGCGGCGAGCGAGGCAAGCCGCGCGGCGGTCAGGCGATCGGTCAGCCAGCTGATGCGGAAGTTGGCGATGGAGGGCAGGAAGATCAGGATTTCCGCCAGCATCACGAATACGGCGGTCAACAGTAGCAGTTTGGCGGACAGGCCCATGCCGACGCCGGGTGCGTTCGCGGAACCTTCGCCCGGCGGTTCGTTCGCGCGCCACGAGAGCCGCCCTGCTATGGGCGCGACTAGTCTCGCAGCCAGAGATATGGCCGCGGGCTTCGGCCCGTCGATCGGCTTGTGCTGCACGCGTTGGTTTTCCCGCTAAGGGTCTCTTGCGCTGCGTATCAGGTAGGTACGCAGCGTGACCAATGCCATTTCAGCCGAGTTTTTTCAGCCAACGGATGATGCGGCGCACCATCGGGCTCGACGGAACGCTGCCATAATACTTGATCGCGGCCCGCTTGTTGATCTCCGCGAGGGTCGGATAGGGGGAGATCCAGTCGGTCATGGCTTTGATGGTCAAGCCCTGGGCGATCGCCAGCGACCACATCTGAATGAGTTCGCCGGCGTGCGCCCCGACGATGCTCGCCCCGAGAATGCGGCCCTTGGTGTTGGTGACGACCTTGACGTGGCCCTCCGTTTCCCGCTCGGTCTGGGCGCGGTCGTTCTCGTGATAGGGCCAGCGCAGCACGTTGACCTTGTGGCCGGCCGTGCGGGCCTGCGCCTCGGTCAGGCCGACGTGGGCGAGTTCGGGGTCGGTAAAGGTCACCCAGGGTACACGGGCGGTATCGACCTTGACGGGCATGCGGAGCAGCGCGCGGCGGATGACGATGCCGGCGTGGTAGTTGGCGACGTGGGTGAACTGCAGCCCGCCGATGCAATCGCCGATGGCCGAGACCTTGGGGTTGGAGGTCTGCAGGCGGGCGTCGACCTTGATGCCCGTTCGCTCGTAGGCGATGCCGCCGGCTTCGAGGTCTAATCCGGTGAGGTTCGGACGGCGGCCCGCTGCGATCAGCAGGTGCGTGCCGTCGACGCTGTCCAGGCTCTCACCCGACTTCACGTGGACGCGCAATGCGCCGGGTCTGCCCTCGACGCGCTGCACGAGCGTGTCCTCGCGGATCGCGAGGCCTTCCTTCCGCAGGGAGGCGAGCACGATGCCGGTCAGCTCGGGATCGTCCTTGCCCAGTGCTTTCATGCCTTCGAGGACGGTGACGCGGCTGCCGAGCCTCATATGAGCCTGCGCCAGCTCGATACCGATCGGGCCACCGCCGACGACGATCAGGTGGTCGAGGCGCTGCGTGTTGTCGAAGATCGTCTCGTTGGTGAAATAGGGCACCGTGTCGAGCCCGGGAATGGGCGGTACCACGGCGGCAGAGCCGGTGGCGATCACGAAGCGGCGGGCTTTGACGGAGTACTCACCGGCTGCGACGGTCTCCTTATCGAGGAATTTACCCGTGGCCTGGATCACCTTGACGCCGAGGCCGGTGAAGCGCTCGACGGAATCGTTGGGCGCGATGGTTGCGATGACCGACTTGACGTGATCGTGCACGGCGCGGTGGTCGACCTCGGGTGTGGCGGGGCGGATGCCGAACGGGCCGGCCGTGCGCATGAGGTGGGCGCGCTTGGCGCTTGCGATCAGCGCCTTTGAGGGTACGCAGCCATAGTTGAGGCAGTCGCCGCCCATCTTGTGGCGTTCGATCAGCACGACCTTCTCGCCGAACGCGGCCGCGGCGGCTGCGACCGACAGACCGCCGGAGCCTGCGCCGATGACGCACAGATCGCAGGTCAGCGTTTGGGGGGCCGAGGCCGTAGCGTGCGGCTCGGCGGCGCTCGGCGCGTTACGCTGCTGCATGGCGCTTGCTCCAGAACTTGATGGCAACGGGAATGAGGGCGACGACGCCGAGGGCGATGCCGGCCCAGATCAGCTCGCGGGTGACGATCTGGGTGAGATCGATCGAATAGGGGCAGGCGGTTTCAGGGTTCGCGGGCGCGGCTGCCAGACACGACTTGTAGGAGGCGTTCTGGGCTTCGATGACGCTGCCGAGGCCGCTTCCTGCCAAGGAGTAGGCCGTCGTACCCGGGATGATGCCGATGACGGTTCCGATGACGAACGTAGACAGGCGCACGCCGAGAAGTGCTGGCACGAGATTGATGACGACGAACGGGAAGGCCGGAACGAGGCGGAGGAAGAGCAGGTAGCTCAGCGCGTTCTCCTGGAAACCGTCGCGGAGCTTGGCGACGAAGGGGCCGGCCTTGCGCGCGAGCGTCTCGCCGAGTGAGCTGGTGACGATCTTGAAGACGATCGTGGCTCCGATGGTTGCGCCCAGGACGGCTGCGGGCGCGCCGATTTGCCAGCCGAAGAGCAGGCCGCCTGCAATTGTGATAAACAGTCCAACGGGGAGCGAAAGCGCGGTGATCGCGACGTAGACAGCGACGTAGATCAGCAGCGAGAGCGCCATGTTGGCGGCGATGTAGGCTTTCAGCCCGTCGTAGTTGAGGCCGATGGTCTTGAACGACAGCAGGCGGTGCCAGCCCATCGCGTAGGCTATGGCCATGACGGCGGCAAGCGCGATAACGGGCAACCACTTGCGCAAGGCCGGCGGCGTCGGTGCGGCTGGCGGCGGGCTGGTTTTCGGGCTGGTCTTCGGGCTGGTCATGGGGCTGTCCGGGGGGAGGGCTTACGTGCGGCGGGGCGGGCGCTTGGGGTTCGGCGCGTCGAAGCTGTCGTACAACTGGCAGGCTTCGATCCAAATGAAAACCTGTGCTCGCGTGGTCGTGATGGAACGAATGCAATCGTGATCGCGAGGGCGCTGCCGGTCGGATGTCGGCCGGGGGCTGCGTGGTTCAGCGGTCTAATGCAGCGCGGTGGATATGCAAGGCGATCGACGGTCGGCTCGCTGCCTGTCACCCAGACCGAGTTGGCCACATCGGGCCGCGCCCAACCGGGGGAGGCATGTCGCACTCGACGTCGCGTTACAGTGCTTGCACCGGCTGTCGCTTTCGCGTTATAGACCGCGCCGGCTGCACCGGCTGCCTGCGGCTCTCTCGCACGCAGACCCGGTGAGGTCTAAGGTCGGGCGGAGCGTAGCGCAGCCTGGTAGCGCACTTGCTTCGGGAGCAAGGGGTCGCGAGTTCGAATCTCGCCGCTCCGACCAAACTTTTCAAGGGGTTAACCCCTAATTAGATCCAGCCAGTTGCCAGAACATTCTAGGCAGTTGCCAAAATCTTGTTCTGTTCTCGTTCACGTGCGCGATCAGCCTCCGTCCTCAAGTTTGCGGATTGCCGTTGATGCCATACGCTCTTGGTTCGCGGCCCGTACGTACCGGGTTACCGAGTCCGACGCCGCGTGGCCGGTGACGGCCATGATCTCACGCTCAGACGCACCCGCATCTGCAAGCGCGCTCGCCGTCATGTGGCGGAGCCCGTGAAACGACACACCGCGCAATCCGATCTTGTCGAGGTTTTCACGAATCTCCCGCGTGAAATTCCGGTGATCCCAAGCCTTGCCGCGGGGGGATGTGCAGATCAGCAATGTGGTGCGCGGAAGCGCATCGAGATGCGCCTTAAGCTTGGCGTGTACCAGGATCACCATTTCTGACCCTGGCTTGCTCTTCCGGCGTGTCTTACTTTGCCGGAGCCGGATCGCGCGTCCGTCGTAAGCCGACCACGTCATCGAGAGCACATCGCCTCGCCTTTGAGCCGTGTATCGGCCTAGGAGGTACGCCGTCAAAGCCCATTGCGGTATCCGCCCATCTGCGCAAGCCGTCTCGAAGAGGGCGGCCTCCGTCTCGGTCCAGGCGCGGTAATGGCCGCCGCCGCCCAGGTTCTCGATGCCGGCAGCGGGATTGATATCGATTGCTTCGTCGGAGACGGCGAGTGCGAACAGGCGCCGCGCGACTTGGAGGAACATGTCTGCCGTTCGCGGCCGATTGCTGAGAGTATCGCGCAACTCGCGGATGTGCCGCCGGCGGATCTCGACAACTGGAAAGGGCCGGATCGGAGCGAGTTCGTCGAGTAGCCGACGGTGATGCCACTGGGTTTGTTTGGCCAATTTCCGGTACTGCGGTGTCAACAAGTAAGCCTTGATGAGGGCTCCTACGGTTCCTTCACTGGGCTCGGCTCGACCCGATTGGCGCTGGGCAAGCAGCTCTGCATACCGGCGGTGGAAATCTGGGCAGGATGCGTCCGTCGGCAGCGGTGCTCGCGTGCCGTCGCCGAACCTGAAGTACAGGTAGGTCCGCTCCTTTTTTCGGACCTTCTGGACATACTTAGGCAGTGCGTTTTTCCTTGGCATCGCGGATGGCCTCGATGATCGGATCCCCTACTATAGCGGTGCCGGCTTGATCGGCATTACCTGCGATCCACGAGTCCAGCGCAGAGATCGACCATCGGTAGCACCTCGATCGTAGGCGTATCGGTTGTGGCAAGTTGCCAGCCGCGACCTCCTTTCGAAAGGTGCGGGTGCTCAGTCCGAAATAGGCTGCAGCCTGCCCAGCGGTGAGTGTCGCGGGTCGGAGCCCGATGATGTCGAGTGGTGTAGGCACTACCGAACGAACTGCTTGTGGCATTGTCGGGCCTCTGGATGCACAGGATGCACTCCCATTGCCTCGCCGATTTGCCTCGCGGGTCCAAGATCAACCGCCGAAATTTGAACTGCACGACACCAAATGTGGCGTAAGTGCATCACTTATAACACATTTTGTGGTATTTAACCGTGCACGCTGTGAATATCTTTCCCGATCACCGGGGGCTAGTTGATGCGTTTGTTGTTCGTGATGCTGTTCATTGCCGGCATATTCGCCACCGCAGCCGGTGCACAGGATGCTGTGCCTCTTCAGGATCGAGAGGCGCTTTGTCCGATCGTGCCTGAGACGCTCGTTTCAAAGATTGCCGCCGAGGTGAAGGGCAAAGGGCAGTGCTCGGTGGCTTGTAGCGGGTGCGGATGTAAAGGCGGCCCTGGCTACCGCCATGGTGGCGATTGCGTAGCCTGGAAAGATCTCGTCAAAAAATGCGGGGCCGCCCCTCACGCGGGATGCAACCGGGAATGCACTCCTGTGAAGCCAGGCTGCTTGGGGCGGGCTTGGATCATCCCACTCGCCGCCGCGCTCGGATTGGCAATCCAGTTCCAACGTGCTGACGCGCCGGCATCATCCGCTGCATCACAAGAGAACGAGAAGGCTGACCAGCGAAGCGCGGATCAGCAAGTGCGCAAGCGCTAAGCCGGTCGTCGATTTGGTGAGTTGCACTATCGACCGCTTTTGTTGTGCCGCGCCAAGCAGGCAATAAGGTTCTCTTCGTCGTCTCGGTTGCTCTGCTCGATGATCGGGTCGCGGCGAGCGTCGCGCCGACCATACATTGCGATCATGTGCAGCGAGTAGAGGTCAATGCCTCTGCATCGTTCGAAAACTTCGCGCCGACATTCCGTTGCGTAGACTTGGTTGAGACGCTCGAACCAGGTCCGGTGCGGGCCGCCTTGACCGAAGCCGTAGAAGTTGAAGCTTTCCGAACTGCGGAACCCCTGCATCTGTGTGTACAAGGTTCGGACGTCGTCGAGACACGCCGCTCCGGCTGATGAGTTCACGGAGGTCACGAGAGCAACGGTCAAAAGCGTGGCGCGCATCGTCGAGCTTCCAGATTAGTCTTAGACCTGCATTTCCCGCCCAGCGGATTGCACCTGGACAGCCATTTGTCGATCGGCGGCCCAACGATGCCAAAATCGTAGCACGCCTGAGCCTCTTGCAAAACGCCGAAAGGCGGATCGGTTGCGGGTGGTCTGCGACCGTCGGCGGGGCGCCTTGTCGTTGCTTGTTATGACATGACGCCCCTCACGCCGCAATTCACACACA
>CAMDMH010000210.1 GCA_945901835.1 Devosia equisanguinis
CAGGATTGCTCTCGTCGACCCAGTCATCGAGGCATTCAGGCAACAATGCCGCCTGCCCCCGATCCGCCCCTTGCACGAATGCCGCCATCGAAGCCCCCGCCGATTCAGCAGGAGATTCATAGCACGAATGGGGTTTTCACACAGTCTGGATCAGTTGCCATCGCACCTCATGCGGGGGCACTCGGCATAGCAGAAGGGCCCGAGTGTCACTGGTGGTTGCGTCGAATGACCCAGCATAAGCATAGGCCCCACCGATTTCCCGATGCAGTTCTGCAATTGCCGTCCTGCGAGCGTGTAAGACCCGGAGCGTCTGACACCAAGGCGTGGCCTTACATTATACCGCCACACGAAGTCCGGCGGGCAGGACTTAACAAGCAAGGACAATAGGCGGGCCGGAAAAAGGGCGCTGTCGGGAAATGCTGTTGGTCCAGCTGCAATTCGCTTCGAACGGGCCGGCCTGCCGGTGGATGTCGGCCATAGTGCTGAGCACTTCTGCGAAGCCCGGCACCATACGGCCTGCCGTCGAAGTCGGGCTTCTCTCCGCTCAGCGCCGACCTAAGAGCACTCCCTGGCAAGCACCAACATAAATCCAGAACAGCGCATCGGGTAGGAGGCGGGATTGCTCCCGCCGTCCTCCCACACCACCGGACGTACGGTTCCGTATCCGGCGGTTCATGACACGCGGCAGTGCTCACTCCCTCGACGATCGACTATGATCGTCGGCCGAAGCTCGACTTCTACAAGGTTGTTCCGACGATGACGCACATCGTGCTCGTCTACCAGGATCAGATGCGGGTCGAGCACTACCAGCGCACGCCGAGCGGCTTCGAGTTGCATGCTCTCAAGAAGCCCGAGGATCAACTCGCGTTCGAGAGTTTGGGCTTCGAGATCGATCTCTCAAGCGTCTATTTCGGCGTCGAGGTGTAGTCTATCAGGCACGAACGCCAAGCGCGTTCGACGGGGCCAGCATCGACAGTTGCGGGCCGCCGCGGCGGCGGTAGATGCGCACGATGCCGGTGTACTCTGGGTGCCCGTTGTCGATGATCGTCAGGCGCAACGTGTTGGCGTCGATGGCCTCGAGCTGAGCCGTGCCGGTGCCGGTGAGGCCGAACGGTCTCTGCCATACTTCCGTGACGATATCGTTCTCGATGCTCCAGGTGCCTGTAGAGCCCTCGCTGGATACGCGGTCGACCGCGAAGCGGTAGGCGAGCGAACCGTCCGCGCGGACGCTTCAGCTGACCTCCACGTCGCGTCCGAATTCGACGTTGCGGGTGGCCCATCCTCCGATCAGGTACTCGCGTGTCACGAGCGTGGCTTGGACGACCCTTCGATTTGCGTGGATTTCCGGCGGTGCCTGTGGCTGCATGACGCCGGCGACCAACGAGGCTTTGGGCACCAGGGACAAGAGAAGCGCGAAGATCAGGCCTCGCATGGGGATGTCTCCGGTGATGCAAGAGTTCGAGTCAGCATGCATCACAGTGTGACGAACTCATGACGATCTGGGTCGGATCTGCGATTATCGCATCAATGGCTATATCCGAGCTTGCTTGCGCCATAGGCGATCGGGGCTCCGATGACCACACCGATGAAGCCAGCGGCGATTGCTTCGAAAAGCCATGAGACGAGGCTGGAGGCTGGTCCGGACATGCTGCCTGCGGTTTTTGCGAGATCGTGGATCGCGTGCGGCAGGGCGCCGAAGCCGTACTCTTCGAGGCCGTGCAGGATGATGCCGCCGCCGACCCACAGCACCGCCAACATGCCGACGGTACTGAGTGCGACCAGGAATGACGGCATGCCGCTGACGATGCCGCGTCCGATGGCGCGCGTGATGCCGAGCCGGCCTTGCTGGGCGAGGTACACGCCGGCGTCGTCGGCTTTCACGATCAGGGCGACGAGGCCGTAGACTGCGGCCGTCACACCGAGCCCGACGAGACCTAGTACGCTGGCCTTCATGACGATCGAGGGCGAGGTGACGGCCGCGAGGCTGATCGCCATGATCTCGGCGGACAGGATGAAGTCCGTTCGGACGGCGCTGGCAATTTTCGCTTCCTCATCTTCCGGCTGAATGGGACGGGACGCGGTTGCCGGCTTGGCGCCGGTCTCGCTTGGATCGCTTTCGGAGACCGGGGTTTCACCAAAGATCGCGCGTAGTTTCTCATAGCCCTCGAACGCGAGATACGCGCCGCCGAGCATCAGCAAGGGCGTGATCGCCCATGGTGTGAAGAAACTCAGAAGTAGGGCGCCCGGCAACAGGTACAGCGTCTTGTTCTTGAGTGAGCGCCAGGCGATGCTGGCGATGATCGGCAATTCGCGCTCTGCTGCAACGCCGACGACATAGCGTGGGGTGACGGCAGCGTCGTCGATGACGATCGCAGCAGCCTTCTTGCCTGCCTTGAGGGCCTGGACCGTCACGTCGTCGAGTGACGCGGCGGCGGCTTTCGCAAGCACGGCGATGTCGTCGAGAAGCGCGAACAAGCCTGAGGCCATGGCGGGGGTTCCAATGAGCATCGATAGCGACAGTTGGGGTGCCGGTTTCGCCGGTTCACCGATCGAGGAGTGTCCTGTTGATATGAAGGTGCCAAGCTCGTGGGCCAAGTGCCGTGGGGCGTGATTCTTTGCGCTACGTAGAGCGCCGGAATGGATCTCCCCCTTTCCGGCCGCGCCGGCTTCTGCGAGACTTCGCTGAAAGCGGCGGAAGCCCGCTGCGAATTCGATATGGGGAGAACGCGCAGATGCGGATGGGTGCACTTGGTGCTGCTGTGATCGTGACGCTCGGGCTTGCTGCCGGCGGTGCGTTGCCGGCAATCGCGCAGGACTGGCCGAACCGGCCGGTCAAGGTGATCGTGCCGTTCCCGCCGGGCGGTCCGACGGATGTGCTGGCGCGGCCGGTGACGGAACATCTTTCCAAGGTGCTCGGGCAGCCGTTTCTGATCGACAACCGTGCCGGCGGCGGGACCACGATCGGCGCCCAGGCAGCAATCAAGTCGGATCCGGACGGCTATACCCTGTTTCTCGGCACCAACACGCCGTTCGCGCTGGCGCCGATCTTCAACCCCAATGCGGGGTACACCTCCGAACAGTTCCAGCCGGTCACCATGCTGGCGGAGTCGCCGATGGTCATGACGACGAGCTTGAAGAGCGGCGCGAAGACGCCCGCGGACGTGATCGCGGCAGCGAAGAAAGAGCCTTACTCCTATGCCTCGGTCGGGCAGACATCGACAACGCATCTGCTCGGTGAGTGGTTCACGCAGGTCGCCAAGATCAGCATGGCGCATGTGCCATACCGTGGCAGCGCACCGGCCATGAACGATCTCGTCGGGGGGCAGGTGCAGGTGTTCTTCGACGTGGCGACGAGCGCGGTGCCGCAGTTCGAGGCCAAGACGATCAACGTCCCGATGATCCTGCACGAACGGCGCTGGGCGCAAATGCCCGGTGTGCCGACATCCAAGGAGGCCGGCTATCCTGATTTCGTCGGAACGTTCTGGGCGGCGCTCGCTGGCCCTTCGGGGATGCCGAAGGCAGTCGTCGAGAAGCTCAACAAGGAAGTCGGCGTCTTCCTGAAAGATCCCGAATTCGTGAAGCGGCTCGACACCATCATGTTCAGCCCGATCGGCGGAGGCCCCGACGTGATGGCCAAGCGGATCAAGGATGAAGTTGCGATCTGGCAAAAAGTCGGACTGGCGGCGGGTATCTTGAAGTAAGGGCAGCGTGAAAACGGGTGTAGCCGAGGGCGACAAGTCGCGCTCGCGTGACTCTGCCTATCGGTTAGAGTGTGCAGGTTCGTCGTCCTTCGGACAATCCGGGCGGCGGGTCGGCCACTCATCCAATACGGAGCAATCGCAGTGCTCAATACTCCCCGCGCGCGGCGCGGCATGGTGACGTCACCCCATCATCTCGCCAGCGAAGCCGGACTGCGCGTACTGCGCGACGGCGGCAATGCGATCGAGGCCACGGTAGCGATGGCAGCGGCGCTGGCCGTCGTCTATCCGCACATGACGAGCATCGGCGGCGACGGTTTCTGGCTGGTCGCAGCGCCGGGGAAAGATCCGCAGGCGATCGAGGCGTGCGGGGCGGCGGCCGCGAAGGCATCGCCGGAACTCTATAAGGCGGCGGGCCACAAGAGCATTCCGTGGCGCGGGCCGCTTGCAGCGAACACAGTTGCGGCGACGATTTCCGGCTGGGGCGCGGCGCTCGAACATTCCAAGAAGCTCGGCGGCAAGCTGCCTCTGTCGCGGCTGGTCGAGGATGCCGTGTGGCACGCCGAAAACGGTTTCGCAGTGACGGGGTCGCAGGAGGAGTTGACGCGGACGAAGCTCGCCGAATTGAAGGACGCACCCAACTTCGCGGCGACATTTTTGCTCGATGGCAGGGTGCCGCGCGAAGGCGAGGTGATGAAGCTGCCGGCGCTGGGGGCTACGCTACGTAAAATCGCCAAGGCGGGAACGGACGACTTCTATCGCGGCGAACTCGCCAAAACGATAGCGGCTAATCTCGCAGCGTGCGGCTCACCGGTTTCTGCCGACGATCTCGAGAGGCATCGCGCAGGAGCGCCCGATCCGCTGTCGGTGCCGGTGGCCGGCGCGACGCTGTTCAACTTCCCGCCGCCGACGCAGGGGCTCGCGTCGCTGATGATCCTGGCCTTGTTCGACCGGCTCGGCGTGAAGCAAGCGGAGAGCTTCGCGCACATCCACGGGATCATCGAGGCGACGAAGCAGGCGTTCATCGTGCGTGACGCCATCGTCGGCGATCCCGCTGCGATGACCGAAAATCCGCGCGCTTATCTCGAAAAGGGGAAGCTCGACGCGTTGGCCAAGCGGATCGATGTGAAAAAGGCGCTGCCGTGGCCGGCGCCGGTCGATAAGGGCGACACCGTCTGGATGGGCGCCATCGACGGAAACGGGGCTGCGGCGAGCTTCATCCAGAGCATCTATTTCGAGTTCGGTTCGGGATGCGTGCTGCCCGATCTCGGTGTCGTCTGGCAGAACCGCGGCTCCAGCTTCCAATTGTCGGGAACCGGGCCGCGCGTGCTTGTTCCCGGCCGCAAGCCGTTCCACACGCTCAATCCTGCGATGGCGCGGTTCTCGGATGGGCGCACGATGGTCTACGGCACGATGGGCGGCGAGGGGCAGCCGCAGACGCAGTCGGCGATCTTCAGCCGGTACGGGATGTTCGGGCAGCCGCTGCAGGCGTCGATCACCGCGCCGCGCTGGCTGCTCGGCAAGACGTGGGGCCAGGAGAGCGTGACGCTGAAGCTCGAGGGGCGGTTCGATCCGGCGCTGGTGAACGCACTGAAGAAGGCTGGCCACGACGTGGAGATGTTGCCCGATTTCACGGGCACGATGGGGCATGCCGGCGCGATCGTGCGCCATGCCGACAGCGTCCTCGAAGGCGCCACCGATCCGCGCAGCGATGGCGCTGCGATGGGGTACTGAGGTCTACTACTCTAAGCGGGGCGCTTGCCGGCTTCGAGGTAGTGGACGAAGCGGTTGTAGGCTTCGACGTAAGCTGCGTCGGCGCGTTCCTCGAAGCGGACCAAGAGGCCGTCTTTCTCCCAGCCAGTGAAGCGGACCTTCACGTCGAGGGGCTCACGCGTGCCTTTGTGTATGTAGATGATATGCACCACGGAGCGGCAATATTCTGGGCCGTGCTCGATCGCTTCGAGGTCGAAGCCCGCGATGTCGAAGGTGTCCATCATGTGCTGAAGCCGCCAGCGCAGATCCTCCTTGCCGACGGCGCTCGAAGCATAGGGTACGGTGATGCCGTCGATGTTGACGCGCCAGTCGATGTCCTCGTCGAAAAGGGCCATGAAGGTCCCGAAATCGCCGGCCTTCCACGTCACGTGGGCCCGCTCGAACGCGCAATTTCCCGAATGGCCACACGGCATGCGCACCTCTGTCCGCAATAGTCGCTCAGCTGGAAAGTGGCCGCGCGTGATCAAATCGTCTGCACGAAATTCGAAATCCGGCGCGATAAAATGCGAGCCGTGTGTGCTGCAGAAGTCAGATGGGGTCAGACCCGTGGGGTCTGACCCCGTTCTTCGAGGCAAGTGATCGGCAGAGGTTTCAAACCCGGAGGGTCTGACACCACGTGCGGCTCAAAGCGGGAAGTACATGTCCAGCCAGTCCTTGACGATCGGGCGGACGCGGCCACCCGATGCGGCGAACATGAAGTGGTGCGTCTCGCAGAAGAGATG
>CAMDMH010000211.1 GCA_945901835.1 Devosia equisanguinis
CTGGAACGCGAGCGTCGTCTCGACCATGTCGTCCATGTTCTGGCAGTTGACGATGCCGTAGCAGTCGCACATCGCGAGATACGCCGCGTAGTCGCCGGCGATAGCGCCGGTGTGGGACAGGGCGGCTTCCTGGCCCGCGTGGCTCTTACCAGTCTTGATCGCGATGATCGGCTTGCCCGCCGCGAGCGCCTTGCCGGCAGCCGCCATGAACGCTTGCGGCCGCCGGATGCCCTCGATGAACATCACGATCTGCCGTGTTTCCGGATCGTCGACCACGTAGTTGAGGAAGTCTTCCAGTCCGATGTCGGGCTCGTTGCCCGTCGAGATGCCGTAGGAGAAGCGCAATCCGCGGTCGGCCGCCACCTGCATGAAGAATTGCAGATTGCCGCCCGACTGGAACACGAGGCCGACCGGACCGGCGGGAACCTGGCAGAGATCGCCGTTGGGATAGGCGAACAGGCGCTCGCGGTAGCTGAAATAGCCCATGCAGTTGGGGCCGGAGATCCTGAGCCTGGAATGGTCGAGGAACTCCTTCAACCATGCCCCGCGCTTCTTGGATTCCGGATCTTCGCCGTCCCCCATCGCGCCGGAGTAGATCGTGGCGGTCGCAACGCCGGCTGCTTCCGCGTCCTCGAGCACGCCCGCGACGCCGGCGGCCGGCACGATCACCGTGGCGTGCTCCACGGTCTCCGGAAGATCGCGCAGGCTCGGATAGGCCCGCTCGCCGAAGATCTCCTTCTGCCGCGGATTGACCAGATAGATCCGGCCGGCATAGCCGTGCGTCTTGAGGTTCTGATAGATCTGCGCGGGCCAGCGCCCCCGTTCCGACGCACCGACGATCGCCAGCGACTTGGCCGATAGTACCGTCCGCGGCGAACGAAACAGCGTTTCAGACTGTTCTTGCGACGTGCTCTTGCCCTTCACTGCCGGCATCTCCGTCCTCGCATCGTTGCAGACCCACGGCGTCTCCGCGCCGTTCACGACGATAGCAAAGCTGCACTCGCAGGCCCGGTCAAGGGGCAAGGGGCAAGCGGCAATGGAAACCAGCGGCCTCCCATGGCAATGAAACGCGACCGTCGTCCTCGACCGAAGCGCGGCGCAGCCGAGCGAGCGTCGGGGAACCAGCACCGTAGGTTGGGTCAAGGCCACTGGCCCATAGGCGCTAACATGGAAGTTTCTGCGTTCCCGGAAGCCGAGTGAAGCGAGGCTATCCGGGACCTTTACACCTCTGAAATGCGTAAAGACCCCGGCTCTTCTCATTCCGACCTCGCGGTCGGAACGCTCGTCCGGGGACGCAAGGAGAGGATTTTGCCTACCGTCCGGCTATATTGGCGCGGATGGGCCGCTGGCCGCGACGCAACAATTCCCGGCATGCCTTGGATGTTTGGTCGCCCCCGGCTCGCGCGATGCGCGTCCGGGGTTGACCCAACCTGCATGGGACGCGCTATGGCAATGATGTTTTTGATCATCATTATCCGACCGGTGAATCGGGAAAGTGGTTCCGTCCGGTCGGATGATGCTTTACCGCGCCGGTCCCTCCATCAGCACCTTGGCGCGCGCTAGCACGGCCGGTGGCGTGTTGACGATCGCCTCGGCGATGCGATGGCATTCCTCGCCCGGCGTGAAGGTGATCTCCATCCGCGTCTTCTCGGCCTCTGCCAGCAGTTCGGGGTCCTTCAGTGTCGCTTCGAACGCCTTGCGCAGTGCAGCGACCCGCTCCGCGGGTACGCCAGGCGTCGTCACGAACGCGCGCGAGATCGGGGTGTCCGCCGAAAGGAACGTCAGCACTTGCCGGTCCTCGTCGTTCTTCGCGAGCTCTAGCATCAACGGTACGTCCGGCAGATCCGGCGCACGCTTCAACGCGACCTGGACGAGGATGTTGATCTTCTTCTCCGCGATCCAGTGGGGGTGGCCGCGCTTCCAGGAAACCCACACGTTCGATCCGCGGCCGCCGACCTCGCCCTTCTCCATCGCGATGTTGATCTCGTTGCCGCCGGGATAGCCGCTGACGATGCGGAACTTCGTACCGACGAGCAGATTGAGCGCATTGGGATAGATGAACGCGGGTGATGCCGCACCCGACGAGCCGACCACCAGCTCGCGCTCCATCGCGTCCTGGATCGTCCGGATGCCTGTCGTGTGCCAGGCGTTTATGACATTCGGGCTCTCCGTCGTGTTGCCGAGCCAGTGGAACGTGCGAACGTCGGCTTCCAGGCCCGACTTGCCGATCGCCTGCGCAGTCGGGATGCTTTGCATGATCGCATGCAGGACGGAGCCGTCACGGGCCGCGACCTTCGCTATGTAGTTGGCCGCGCCGATGCCCACGCCCGACGGCATGTTGCGCGCGACGATCGTCGGATTGCCGGGAATGTGGCGGCCCAGGTGCCGCGCTATGAGGCGAGCCCTGACGTCGTAGTCGCCGCCCGGTGAGGTCGGCACGATCATGTCGAGTGACCGGCCCCGGTAGAAATCGGCGATCGGATCGGCTTGTGCGGCCGGTATCATCGGCAGCAGCCCAGTGAATGAGAATGTGAATGAGAATGTGAGCGTGACCGCGAGCGCACGCGCCAGGGCTTTCCACATCGTCGCCTCCCTCGCGCGAAGACATCGTTATGCCGCGCACACGAAGTGCTCGCACAGCCGTCGTAGTCGGTCAACGACGCCAGCGGCAGCTTACGCCTCGGCTGTCGCCGCCTCGTACGCTTCCGTCGCGACGAGCCAGGCTTCCTCGGCCGCACCGAGATCCTTGGCGAGTTGCCCGCGCTCCATCGACAGCTTCTGCGCGCGCGCCGGGTCCTTCGTATAGAGCGCGGGATCCGTGAGCGCGGCATCCCGCTTCGCGATCTCGGCGGAAAGCTGCTCCATCTTCTTCTCGGCCGTCTGCACCCACTTCTTGAGAGGCGCCAACTCCGCGCGCTTCTCGGCTGCCGCCTTGCGCGCTTCCTGCCGGTTGGGCGCGTTCGCGTCGGCCCGCGACGAATCCCTTGACCGCGAGCGGCCCGTCGAGCGCTCCGACAACAACAGCTCGCGATAGCTGTCCATGTCGCCGTCGTAGGGATTGACCCCGCCGTTGCGCACGATCCACAGCCGGTCGGCGGAAGCCTCCACGAGATGCCGGTCGTGGCTGATCAGGATCACGGCACCCTCGTAGTCGTTGAGTGCGTGGATCAGCGCCTCGCGGCTGTCGACGTCGAGATGGTTCGTCGGCTCGTCGAGGATCAGCAGGTGCGGCCCCGTGAACGTTGTCAGCATCATCAGGAGGCGCGCTTTCTCGCCGCCCGACAGGTTCTCGCACTTGGTATCGGCCTTATCGTAGGAAAAGCCGTAGACGCCTAGACGAGTACGCCGCTGCGCTTCCGTCGCATCCGGCAGTAGCTCAGTCATGTAGCCGTAGGGCGTCCGCTGCGTCACGAGATCGTCGAGCTGATGCTGCGCGAAGAACCCCACCTGCATCTTCGACGCAGCTCGCATCGTGCCGGTCATCAGGGGCAGACGCCCCGCGATCAGCTTGGCGAACGTAGACTTGCCGTTGCCGTTCTGACCGAGCAGCGCGATCCGGTCATCGTGGTCGATCCTGAGATCCATCCCGCGCAGGATCGGATTGCCTTCCGCGTATCCGACGCTTCCGCCTTCGATACGGATCAACGGACTGGCGAGTTCCTTAGCCGGGCTCGTCAGCCGGAACGGCACAACGCGGTCTTCGCTCGCTTCCGCGATCGGCTGCATCTTGGCGAGCGCCTTCACGCGGCTCTGCGCCTGCGTCGCCTTGCTGGCCTTGGCCTTGAACCGGAGAATGAACGCTTCGAGGTGCTTGCGCTGGTCGTCCTGCTTCTTCTTCAGCTTGAGATCGAGATCGTTCTTCGCCCGGCGCTGGGCCTCGAAGTTGTCGTAGCCGCCCGTGTAGAGCTGCAGCCGTCCCCGATCGAGATGCAGTATCGCGCCGACAGCGCGGTTCAGCAGGTCGCGGTCGTGGCTGACCATCAGCACGGTGTGCGGGTAGGTCCTGAGATGGCTTTCGAGCCACAACGTACCCTCGAGGTCGAGATAGTTCGTCGGCTCGTCGAGCAGCAGCAGATCAGGCTCGAGAAACAGCACCGCGCCGAGCGCCACGCGCATCCGCCAGCCGCCCGAGAAGTCGCGGCATGGACGCCGCTGCGCCGCATCGTCGAAACCCAGGCCCGCGAGGATCTGCGCGGCGCGAGCAGGTGCGGAATGCGCGTCCATGTCGGCGAGCCGCACGTGGATGTCCGCGATCCGGCCCGGATCTGTCGCCGTTTCCGCCTCCGCGAGAAGGCTCGCACGCTCGGTGTCGGTCGAGAGTACCCAGTCGATCAGGCTGTCGTCGCCGCCGGGCGCCTCTTGCGTGACGTAGCCGATGCGCTGGCCGCGCGGCCGCTGGATCGCGCCGAGATCGGGTGCGATCTCGCCCGAGATCAGGCGCAGAAGCGTGGTCTTGCCGGCGCCGTTGCGGCCGACGAGGCCAACCTTGTGCCCATCCGGTATCCCGACGGTCGCGCCCTCCAGAATGGGGCGGCCCTCGATCCGGTACGAAAGATCGTTGATGTGAAGCATCGCCGCGAGATACCCGGTGCCGCGTCCGATGTCACGGGTTGCGAGCACTTGCCTGATGAGGATTGGAACAATATAACATTCTCATCCACGAATTGGCGCGAGACCTTCCCTGGCAAGACTGTGCAGGGCCTCGGCCGCGAGCGCAAAGCAGGCTCCATGTCGATATTTTTGCGATTTTTAAGTCTGCTCGTCACTGCGATCTGCGTTGTCGCTCTCCCCGCGTCTGCCCAAATCCCGATGAAACAGCCCACCGCCCTTGACGTCGTGGTGACCTCAAAGCCCATCCACGCGCTCGTCGCCGATGTCATGAATGGAGTGGGCACGCCCAAGCTGCTGGTCGACGGCACGGCCTCACCGCACACGTTCTCGATGCGCCCCTCCGACGCCCAGAAGCTCAGCCGCGCCGGCGTGTTCTTCCGCGTTTCCGAAGCATTGGAGCCGTTCACGGCCAAGGTCGTCCGCGCGCTGCCCCGCACGGTCAAGGCCGTGACCTTGGCCGAAGCGCCCGGCGTGACGCTGTTGCAGCGGCGCACTGGCGGACCGTTCGAGGTGCACAAGCACACCCATTCCCACGGCAAGCACAAGCACGGCAGCGAGCCCGACGAACTCTACGACGCCCACATCTGGCTAGATCCAGCGAACGCCAAGGCGATGGCCCGCGCGATAGCATCGACACTCGCCGAGGTAGCACCTGCCGACGCCGCGCGTTTCAACGCCAACGCCGACGCCCTTGCCGCTCGGCTGGACGACTTGTCATCCGCACTCAAGCTCGAACTGGCCTCGGTTGCCGAGCGGCCGTTCGTGGTGCTGCACGATGCCTATCAGTACTTCGAGAAGAGCTTCGGCCTGTCGGCGATCGGTTCGATCATGGTCGATCCCGATGAGCAGCCGAGCGCAAGGCGCATCTCGGACCTGCGCCGCAAGGTCGGCCAGCTTTCCGCCGTATGCGCCTTCGCCGAGCCGGGCCAGCAGCCCAAGATCGTCGCCAGCGTCACCGAAGGCACGCCGACGCGCACGGCGATCCTCGACCCCGAAGGCATCATGCTTGAGCCCGGTCCCGACCTTTATTTCAAGCTGATGCGCGGCCTCGCCAGCACGATGAAGACCTGCCTCGCCGCGCCGGCATGATCGCAAGCTGAGCCTGAACAGCGAACACTTTCTCTCCCTTATCCGCCTGTAAGGCCGTGTGGCGTGATTCCTTTCGCGTTGCCGCGCCTATCCAGAATCATCCGGGGAGAATTGCATCATGAGACTTTCATCGACCATCCGCGCAGCACTGTTTGCGCTCGTTGCATTCGTCGGCTTCGCGCCGGCCAGCCATGCCGACAGCGGCAGCGTAACCCTGACGATCTACAAGGCAGGCTGGATCATCGGCGGTTCCGGCGGCAGCGGCACCCTTTCGTTCCGCGGCAGGCAATACGGGCTGTCGACCGGCGGATTGGACTACGGCCTCGTCTTCGGCGGCTCGAAAACCGTGCTCTATGGCAGGGTCAGCAACATCAACCGCCCCTCGGATGTCGCGGGCATCTACGGCGCTGCCGGCGCTGGGCTCGCGATCGGAACCGGTGCACGCGCGATCGTGCTGACAAACCAGAAGGGCGCGG
>CAMDMH010000212.1 GCA_945901835.1 Devosia equisanguinis
GCGATCTGGGCAAGCGAGGTAACGATGCCCTGGCCAATCTCGACTTTGCCGGGCGACACTCGAATGGTGCCGTCAGCATCGATCCCGATCCACTTCGAAATGCGCTTGTTCGCTTCGAGGCTGCCGGGGAGCTTGGCTGGCGCGGAAGCGGGCGCGGGGGTTGCTGGCGTGCTCATGCGGATGCCATCTCCTCAGCGGCGCGCAGCACGGCGCGGACTATGCGATTGTGTGCGCCGCAACGGCACAAGTTGCGATCGAGGGCTGAACGAACCTCGGCCTCGGTCGGGTTCGGCTTCTGCTTCAGGAACGCTGCGGCAGTCGTCATGATGCCGGAGATGCAGTAGCCGCACTGCATCGCCTGCTCGGCGATGAATGCTTTCTGCAGCGCGTGCGGCGCTTCGGGCGTGCCCAGACCTTCGAGGGTCGTGACCGACTTACCGGCGGCCGACCACAGCGGCGTATCGCACGAAGCGACCGCGTGGCCATCGACGATGACATGGCAGGCGCCGCACTGGTTCGCACCGCAGCCCAGATGAGGCGACGTCAGGCCGAGATTGCCACGCAGGATGTACAGCAGTGGCGTGTCGGGATCGACGGCAACTTCCACCGGCTTCCCGTTCACAGTGAGTTTCGTGGGCAATGGAATTGAATTGCTCATATCTACCGAGTTTCCTCATCACGAGACCTTCATCAACCCGGACAGAGTTATCCGGGTTGACGGCACCACTACTTCACCGACGCGCCGGACTTCTTGACGACGTCGGCCCACTTCTCGATGTCTTTCTTCAGGTAGCCGTCGAACTCGGCGGGCGACATGACGAGCGGGAATGCGCCCTGCTTTGCCCAGTTCGCCTTTACGTCGTCGCGTTCGACAACCTTGCGGACGTCGGCATTGAGCTTGTCGATGATCGGCTGCGGCGTCGCCTTGGGGGCCATGAGGCCGAGCCAGATCGTCGCCTCGTAGCCGGGCACGCCAGATTCAGCGACGGTCGGCAGGTCGGGCGTCACGGAAGAGCGCTTCAGGCCGGTCGACGCCAGCGCGCGCACCTGGCCGGCCTTGGCTGCCTCGGACATCGTGGTGATGGCATCGAACATCATCTGCACGTGACCGCCGATGATGCTCGAGCGGGCATCGCCCGAAGCCTTGTGGGGGACGTGCGCGATCTCGGTGCCGCTCATGGCTTTGAACAGCTCGCCGGCCATGTGATAGGGCGTTCCCGGCCCCGAGGACGCATAGTTGAGCTTGCCGGTGTTGGCCTTCGCGTAGGCGATGAACTCCTTGACGTCCTTCGCTGGCACGGACGGATGGACCACCATCAGCAGATCCGAATAGTTGACCGGGGCGACGGGAGCGAAGTCGCGCATCAACTGGAACGGCTTGTTGGGGATCAGGGACTCGTTGGTCGTGTGGGTGTTCGACATCATGAGGAGCGTGTAGCCGTCCGGCGCGGACTTGGCGGCGGCGTCGGTGCCTGTGACGGAGCCGGCACCGGGGCGCGGCTCGACGATGAAGGACTGCTTGGTCTGCTCGGTCAGATATTGGGCGACGACGCGGGCGAACACGTCGGCCGGGCCACCGACGCCGAACGGCACGATGATCTTGACTTGGCGGTTGGGATAATCCTGCTGGGCTGCCGCGGGTGACGCGACGAAGGCTGCGAGGGCGACACCCGACATGAGTTTTGTAATCTTGGACATCTGCTATCCTCCCTTGGCCCGGCTTCGGCTTGGCTCGGCCGGGCTCATCGCCCCGGCGCGACACATGACTACCGGCTGCCGACGGCGGCTGACCGGTGCGCGACCCAAGTAGACGAGAAATCGATGCCCCTCAACCTGCCTGAACGCCTGAAGCTCATTACGGAAGCCGAATACCCGCGGTTCAGCCCGGCCGAGATGGCCCGCCGGCGGCTCGCCATCGCCGGAATGCTGGCGGAAGCAAAATGCGACCACCTCGTGTTTCTCGGGGCCAACCGGTTCGGGTCCATCGTGAACTGGCTGACCCAGTGGCCTGTCACGCAGGAGGCCGTGGGCGTGCATTCCCCCGGCAACCGCGATGCGATGTTCATCCACTATTACAACCACCTTCCGCTAGCACGGCGCCTCGCGGCCGAGGCCGATGTGCAGTGGGGTGGGGCGTCGGCCATCGGCAATGCCATCGCCGAGCTCGAGCGGCGCGGGGCGGGCCGCGACCGCGTGGCGGTGATCGGGCCGGTTTCGGCCGAGCAGCAGGCGGCGCTGGGGACGGCGTTCGGGCGGATCACCAGCCTCAACCGACAATTCGTCACGCTGCGGCGGGTGAAATCGGCGGAGGAACTCGACTGGTTGAGGATCGGCGCGTGGCTGTCCGATCTCGGCATGGCGGCGCTGCGCGACAACGCCCGGCCCGGCATGAGCGAGCGGCAGCTCTGGGATGTCGTCGAGCGCGGCTACGTCGCGCACGGCGGCGGCCACGGCATCCACTATCTCGGGATGACCTCGATGCAAGATCCGCAGATTGCGGTTCCGACGCAATGGGCGTCCAACCGCAAACTGGCGAAAGGCGATTGCGTGACAGCCGAGATCACCGCGACGTTCTGGGACTACGGAGGCCAAGTGCTGCGGTCGTTCGCGGTCGGCGAGGCGCCGACGCAGCTTTATCGCGATCTGCACGATACGGCCGATGCGGCGTTCGACGCGATGGCGGCCGTCATTCGTCACGGATCGAAGCCGGCGGACGTGATCGCGGCCTCGACGATCATCGAGGAACGCGGGTTCACGACGATCGACGATATCGTGCACGGCTACGGCGGCGGATATCTCTCGCCGATCCTGTCGTCCAAGAGCCGCACCGACGGGGCACATCCGGTGCCGGAAGAGCCGTTCGAGACGGATATCGTGCTCGTGATCCAGCCCAACGTCGTAACGCCCGACAAGCGCGCCGGCGTGCAGACCGGAGAGATGGTTCGCGTGACGGAGACGGGCATCGAGCGCATGCACGGCCTGCCGCGCGGTTTCGGTCGGATCGGCTGACATTTCAGAAGGAAAAGCAGATGCATCCCATTCCCACCACCGGGTCGAATACCACGGGCACGCGGGGTATCGTGGCGGTAGACAAGGTCGGCAACAAAATCCGCTTTTACGATCCAGTGACCCTCAAAGAGAGCAAGGTCATCGACGGGCCGGAGCCGTGCGTTCACGAACTCGCGCTGAGCCACGATCACACGCGCGCTTACATTCCGCTCTACGGCGACGGCATCTACGGGGGCAACAAGAACCCGAACAACAAGGTGGTCGTCGTCGATCTCGAGCGCCAAGAGATCGCGGTCGTGATCACGCTGCCGGGCGGCCTCGTCGCGCCGCACGGCATGGTGACGACGGCGGACGGCAAGCTTTGGCTCGTCTGCGATCTGCCGCGAAAGCTCGCTCTACTCGATCCCAAAAGCCGACAGGTCGAGGCGAGCTACGACGTGCCAGTGAAGGGGCCGCATCTCATCTGCTCGAGCGCAGACGGCGGGCGGCTCTACATCTCCGCGAAGGAAGGCGACGTAACCGTATTCGACACGTCCAAGCGCGCGTTCATCGGCAGCGTGTCGGTTCGCGCGGCGGGAGTGGAAAGCGGCAACGGCAGCGGGACCGAGGGCATCTCGCCGACGCCCGATGGCAAGCGGATCGTGACCATCGACAACGACCGCAACGACCTTCGCGTGATCGACAACGAGACGCTGCGCGAAATCGACCGTGTGCCGCTGATTTCGCAGGCGCTGTCGAACGTGAAGCGGTCGCGGCTGCACAAGCTGACGTTCTCGCCCGACGGGCGGCACCTCGTCGTCACGGGCTATACCAGCGGAAACTGCTGGCTGATCGACGCTGCGGATTACCGCCGTCAGACGCTCGTGCCGGTTGCCAAGGGACCGATGGGCGTCGCGTTTCCGCCGGACGGGAAAAGCGTGATCGTGACGAGCCACGACAGCGGACTGCTCACGAGGATCGACCTCGAGTCCAAGAAGCCGGTTGCCGCCTACGACGGCGGCTCGGGCATCGAGGTGTTCACCCATTTTTAGAGCGAAGCTTCCCCCACCCTTAACCCCTCCCCGCGAGGGGGAGGGGAACTTGTCGCGATATCAGCGCAGCGTGGCGTACTGGCGCTTGACCTTCCCGCCGCGCGAAGCGACAGAACGGAATGTGCTGGAAGCCGCCGCACCCGGACGCGCGGGGCCTTGTACGCACTGAGAGCGGGAGGCCATTCGCGTTGCCGAGCGTGACTTCTTGGAAGCTACCTTCGACTTGCCCGCGCGGCGGTCGACTTCGGCCTTGGACACTTCGCCGGCTCCGACGAGTGCGCTCACGCAGGCCGACGATAGTTTCGACCCGTTCTTATTGAAACAACGCCGAAGCTCCTGGCTGCCGACTTCCATGCCGGCGCAGAAGTTGAAGTAGTCGCCCATGCAGGCATTGCGGACATTGGAGCTGACAGCCGACGCAGGCGCGGGCAGCAGGACACCGAGGCCGAGAACTAATGCAGCGATGCTCATGATACAGGAGAGGGGCAGGGAGCGGACGAGCGTCCGCACAATGGTCGCGATCATGGTTGGCTCCGATGGGGTTTCGTCTCCCACGCGCGACGCCGCCCTCCCGCACATCAAGCTGCTCCAGCAAGCTGTTGAGGAATGACTTAGCCGCATTTACAGCGACAAACTTTGCTTCAGACACCCTACGCGATTCGCCGCTCGATTTGTAGGCGCACCCGACCGCATAAAGGTCGATTGCGAAGTGCGCGCGCGAAGCGGATCGCCGAAGTCACGGAATCGACTCGGAAACAAATTTTTGCAATCGCGTCGAAAAGCTCTGTCGTCGAAGATGTCAATCATCGAAGATCTCAATCATCGAAGATCTGGCCACCGTCGTAGCCGCAGGCGATACGGCCGAGCGTGGCGCGCATGCGATCGGTATCGAGATCTTTCGCGAGCTTGGCGATTTCCGTCTCGTCGGTGATACCGCGGCCGCGCGCCAGCAACGCCGCCAACTGCTGCTTATCCATGCCGGGCAGGCTCGCCCAGAAGCCGCGCGTGATCTCTTTGGCGAAGGCGTGATCGGGATGCTCGGCGCACTCCGGTGCCCGGCCGACCTGATAGAGATGTTTTGCTATATCCCAATCAGCGCGTTCGCGCGGGGCGGCGGCGAGCACATCCTCGGCTTCTTTCGCGACGTAGAAACGGTTCAATGTATCGAACAGCGTGAACTCGTAGCCTTGCTCCAGGATAAAAGGCTCCCATTCGCCCCATGCGGGATCGCCACTGCCGGGAAGGATCGCTTCGGCCACGATCACCTTCGGACGGAATCGCTTCCAGTCGTTGCCCATCAGCACGTCGGCTTCGGCGCCTTCCACGTCGATCTTGAGGAAGTCGATCTCGGTGACGCCTTGCCGCTCGCACAACTCGGCCATGGTCAGGATGGGCATTCGCACGGTGCGGTGACTAGCGCCGAATTTGCTCGCGCCTTCCGCGTGCGTCTTCACGGTCGTCGAGAAGCCCTGCAGGCGGTCGACGATATGGAAGTCGGTGACGCCGCTCTGGCGTCCAACGAGGCCCTCGAACACCATGTCGCGCGGCCGGATGTCGGCGTAGAGCGCAGCGAGGTCCGGCTGCGGCTCGACGCAGATGCCTCGCCAGCCGCGCTCGTAGAACCAGAACGACACGTTGTCCGCGATCGGGTGGCCGGCGCCGACATCGATATAGAAGCCCTTCGGTTTGCGGCCGAGCGCCTGCCAAAGGTGATAGTCTTCGAGGTTCTGCGTGTAGGTGAGTTCCATCGGAGCTTTCCACTGAGAGCAGGCGAGATTTCGGCTGGCGATATGCGGGAGGATTGGGGCTGGCGTCGGGCGGGCGCAAGCGGAAATCACCCTATCGATGAAACGGGGGGCAGGAACCGGGCAAAGCTTACGGCAATGGCCCCTCGGCTTGAACCATCCGGCTGGGGACCTTTCGATTGCTCGAGCGAACCTCGTGTTCAATAGTAGCATCCGCTTCGAGGTCTTGCCGCAGTAGTGCCGGAATCGGTGGGTAGCGACGGGGACATGGACGTGAGGTTCGAAGATCGCCGCTGCGTGGGTGGTGCTGCAGGTCGCGAGGGCGGCCGTGGCGGATACCGGGTCGCGGTTTCGGCAATAGCCTTGGCGCTCTGCAGCGCGCTTCTGCCG
>CAMDMH010000213.1 GCA_945901835.1 Devosia equisanguinis
CGACCAGCTCCATCGTGACCAGATCCGTCATGACCTCCTCCATCTCGCGGCATCGCGCTCACCCCTCGTCCTTCGCCGGTCCAGCCACGCTCTTTGCCGGCACCGGCGAACGCCGCATGTGGATCGGTCCGAAAAGCTGCTCCTGGCGCAACTCGATCATACCATCGCGCGCCATCTCCAGCGTCGCCCCGAACGAGCTTGCAAGCACGGAACGGCCGACGCCCGGCGCAGGCGCGGCCGGCAGATATTGATGCAGGAAGAAATCGAGCTGCACCCACTCGCCTGTGCCGCGGCCGACGAGCGTCTCGAGCTGCCGCCGCGCATCCTTGATCGACCAGACCAGCCGCTTCTTGACGACGTGCACCTGCTTTATCGTCCGGCGGCGCTGATCCGCATAGGCCTTGAGCAGATCGTAGATGTTGGCCGTCCAAACCGTCTCGCGCACCGTCCGCACCGTCTCGGGCTGGCCGCGATAGAACACGTCCTGCCCCAGCCGCTTGCGCGTCATCAGCTGCGCCGAAACCTTGCGCATCGCGTCGAGCCGCTGCAGGCGGAAGTGCAGCAGCGCCTTCAATTCATCGCCCGTTGGCCCGTCGTCACCCGTCTTCTCCTTCGGCAGCAGCAGCCGCGACTTGAGAAACGCCAGCCACGCCGCCATCACGAGATAGTCGGCCGCGACTTCGAGATTGAGCCTCTTCGCCTCAGCGATGAACTCGAGATACTGCTCCACCAGCGCGAGGATCGAGATGTGCGCCAAGTCGATCTTGTGGGTCCGCGCCAGCGCCAGCAGAAGATCGAGCGGCCCAGAGAAGCCCGCGATATCGACCGACAACGCTTCCTCGGGCCGAACCTCGGGCGACGTGACCGGCGCTTCCCATGCCGCCGGGTCGTCGATGGTCGGCACAACGGCGCCGGTGGGATCTTCCCCACCGGGCGCAGGCGCTGGCTTGTCATCGGCGGTCACGGATAGGGTGCTCGCATCTGCATGGAAAGGGCTGCCAGCCGATGCCCCGCATCGCCCACAAGCCGGATTGTTACGATTGAACCGTAACTTAGGTAGCTCCGAACAATAACTGCTTCGATTTCTGGGGCGGACCAGCGGTTCTCCTCCCCCATTGTTGGGGAGGTGGCCCGTAGGGCCGGAGGGGGGAAGCCTTACGAAAAACAGGTGATCTCTGGCGCCCCCCACCCCCTCCCCACAATGGGGGATGGGGAGTGAGCATACTTTTCGCTTCAGTTATTGTGCGGAGGATCCTTAGACTATTGAGGCGGAGCGATAAAGCCCGCTGTGAGCTGTTACCGATCAGCCAATGGCAGTGTCGGACTGCCCGATGACCTCAGCCAACGCCGCCTCGGCCTCTGCCACGTCGAACGGCTCGATCCGCCGGGTCACGGCGATACAAGACTCGAACCTTTCGAGCGCCCGCCCGGCCAGCGCCGGAACGCCAGCGGCAACGGCCTGCATTTCCTCGAAGTTGCCGCTGCAGTGCAAGGCCACGTCGCTGCCCGCCGCGATCACCGCCTGCGCCCGCTCACCGAACGAGCCCGAGAGCGCCTTCATGCCGAGATCGTCGCTCATCAGCAGGCCGTCGAAACCGAAGTCGCCGCGAATGACCTCCGCCGTGACGCGCGCCGAAGCACTCCCCGGCAGGTCGGGATCGATCGCTGAATAGACCACGTGCGCCGTCATTGCCGCAGGCATGTCCGCCAGCGCCCGGAACGGGGCAAAGTCCGTTGCAGACAGTTCGGTCCGCGAGGTGTCGACGACCGGTAGCTCGAAATGGCTGTCTGCCAGCGCGCGGCCGTGACCGGGAATGTGCTTGATGACCGGCACCACGCCACCGGCCATATGTCCTTCTGCGACGGCCCGCGCCAGATCCGCAACCTCGGCAGGTGTGCTGCCGTAAGCGCGGTCGCCGATGATGTCGTGTGCGCCAGCGATCTTCAGATCGAGCACCGGCGTGCAGTTCGTGTTGATGCCGACCGAGCGAAGATCCTGCGCCGTCAGCCGTGCGGCCAGCCACGCCGCGCGCTCGCCCCGCCGGCGGTCTTCATCCCGCAACCGGGCGAACGCCGCCGCCGCCGGAAGCTCACGCCACTGCGGCGGCCGCAAGCGCCTGACGCGCCCGCCTTCCTGGTCGATCAGCACCAGCACGTCGTCGGATGAAATCGCAGCGCACGCCGCATCCACGAGCATCCTGATCTGATCGGGATTGCTGCAGTTGCGCGCGAAAAGAATGATGCCGGCCGGCCGAACGTCACGCAGAAAGCCGTGCTCGTCCGCCGTCAGGACCTCTCCAGAGAGGCCGGCGATCAGTGCTGCGCGCATCGGCAGAAAGGCTCCTGAAGGATCCGCGCTGTTCGACCCGAGATATTACTCGCCCAGCGGGTAGCAACCCTGCTTCGACATACCCGCGGCTTGCAGCTGATTGCAGAGGTCGCGAACCGGCGTGATGCCGCCGCGGGGTCCGGCGACGACGCGATAGATGACGCCGAGGCCGCGTGAGGTCTGGTCGGACTGCACGATCTCGAGACGCTTGTCGCGCAGCGCTTCGTACTTCTGCTGAAGGTCGGCCATCATCTTCATGGCATCGAGCTGGCTCTTCTGGAAGCCGAGCACGGCGACATAACCGCTGATCGGCTTGGGCCGATCCGTTGCCGGCGGCTTGGGCGGCACGGCAGCGGTCCTCTGAACAGGATCGGGCTCTGCCGCAGGCTGCGGCGCTCTCACGACCGGCTGGCGGGGCGGCGCGGGCGGCGGCGTCGGTGCTGCGGCGGGCGGCGGTTGCACAACGGCAACCCGCTGCTGCGGCTGTTGCGGCGGCGGCGGCGCCGCTGTCCTCGGCGGCTCCATCATCGACGGCGGCAGGCTGCTCGGCCCGCTATTGGGACCGACGACCATCATCCCGGGTACGGCACCGGCAGGCCCGACGGGCACCGTCGCGACGCGGCGGACGCCGTTGCTGTCTGTCGTACCGCTGCTGCCGGCATCGCCGCCCGATGCTGCCGCGCTTCCTTCGGAAGGCACGCGGTTGTTGAGCACGCGGCTGTCCGTGTTCGCGAACTGCTTGCCGCCGCGATCGGCCGGAACGACCTTCACCGGATCTTTGGAAGCGCGCACGACCTGGCCCTTGCCATCGGTGCTTGCGACCTTGGGACCCAGGAACACCTTGTAGGCGTAGGCCATCCCACTGCCGATACCGATCGAACCGACGAGCGCTGCGGCGATCAACCAGCGACGGCGGCGGCGCGGCGGTTCTTCCACTTCGATGTCGTGGTCGTCTTGAGGCGGCGCCGCACCTGCTTGATAGCCACCACCTTGTTGGCCAGCCGGATAACCGGGTTGCTGACCGGCCTGGTGGCCCGGCTGCGGCGCATGAAACGGCGGCTGATAAGTCGGCGGCTGCAACTGCGGCTGGGGCGGCGCGGCCGGTCCGGGCGCACGGCCGAAACCGTTGTCTGCATATTGCTGCGGCGGCCACTGCGCGGGATTTGGCGCATGCGGCTGTTGCGGCTGAAGCTGCGGCGGTGCGGTGCGCGCGTCCCGGCCTGTCGGCGGCGTCGGCATCGCCGGCGACATCGGCAAGCCATAGCTGCCGAGATCGTAGGCGGACGGATCGGGCAACCGCGCATCCGGTGGCCGGCGTGACGGCTCTGTCCTTACGTCGGGCTGCTGGTTCGGATAGCCGAAACCGTGCGGCGCCGGCGGCGGCTGCACACCCGCGTTCGGCTGGCCTGGGTTAGCATGATGCTGCGGCGCCTGCCCCGGCAGAGGGGGAAACGGCGCGGGCGGGGCCGGCGACCACGCCTGCTGCCGCGACGGGAGGTTGTTGCCGTTGTCCGGATAGCCACCCAAGTTGGGCTGAGCATGGCCCGGCTGGGCATGCTGCTGTGGTGGCGCTTGGAAGCGTGGCGGAAACGAAGGTGCGGGTGGGCCGCCCTGGGGAGCCGCCCCTTGTTGGCCGAGCGGCGGCCAGCCCTGTTGAGCGGGCTGTTGTGCATACTGAGGTGGTTGCTGGCCGGACTGACCGCCGTCCTGCATGGGTCGGCGCTGCGCCGGGAGCGGCATTGGCGGCGGAATGCGACCTTGAGTACCGGACATTGGCCCAAGTCCCTCGCAGAATAAGGCTCGCCGAACCCATTGCGGACGGCAATTACCCCCCGCGCGGCGCTCAAGAACAGTCGAATCTGAAGCTAACGACTCGTTAACTACCGCAGTTCATCGGGCGCGTGGACCCCCAACACGCCCAACCCCGAGGATATCACCTGCTTTGTTGCCGCCACCAACGTCAGCCGGGCCTCAGTGAGCCGAGGCTCCTCAGCTCGGATAAAGCGCAATTGTGGCGAATCGTTGCCACGATTCCAGAGCTGATGAAAACTCGAAGCGAGATCATAGAGATAATATGTAACCCGGTGCGGCTCCCGGTCCCGCGCGGCCCCCTCGATCATGCGGGGCATCTTCGCGATCTGCCGGATCAAGTCGATCTCGGCGGGATCGTCCAGCGCCGAGAGATCACCCTTGCCGGATGTGACCTTCGCGATGTCGAGCCCCGGTACTTCCGTCTGCCCGCGCTTCAGCGCCGACGCACAGCGCGCGTGCGCGTACTGCACATAGAACACCGGATTGTCCTTCGACTGCTCCAGCACCTTCTTCAGATCGAAGTCGATGGGTGAGTCGTTCTTCCGCGTCAGCATCATGAACCGCACGGCATCCTTGCCGACCTCGTCCACGACATCGCGCAGCGCGACGAACGTGCCGGCGCGCTTCGACATTATCACGGGCTGGCCGTCGCGCAGCACCTTCACGAGCTGGCACACCGGCGTCGCGTAGCTCGCCTTGCCGTCCAACATCGCCGACACCACCGCCTTCAGCCTGGGTATATAGCCGACGTGATCCGCGCCGAGCACGTTGAAGTAGTGCGCAAAGCCGCGCTCCATCTTGTCGTAGTGATAACCGACATCTCCCGCGAAGTAGGTGTAGCTACCGTCGGACTTCTGCAGCGCGCGGTCCATGTCGTCGCCGAACGCGGTCGAGCGGAACAACGTCTGCTCGCGCTCCTCCCACTCGTCCTCGTCGTGGCCCTTCGGACGCGGCAGCGCCCCCTGGAAGATCAGGTCCTTCGCCTTCAGCTTCGCGATCGCCTCGCCGATCCGGTCCCGGCCTTTGGTGAGCGAAGCCTCCGAGAAGAACACGTCGTGATGCACGCCGAGTTGGCCCAGATCCTCCTTGATTTCAGCGAGGTTCGTATCGATCGCCGCCTGCCGGCAAATCGCGACCCGCTCGTCGTCCGGCTTCTGCTTCAACGCATGGCCGTACTTTTGGGCCAGCGCCGCACCGATCGGCTTGAGATAGTCGCCGGGATAGAGCCCAGGAGGAATCTCGCCGATCGTCTCGCCCAGCGCCTCGAGATAGCGCAGGTAGGCGGACTGCCCGAGCTTGTCGACCTGCGCGCCGGCATCGTTGATGTAGTACTCGCGCGTCACCTTGTAGCCCGCGTGCGCCAGCAGGCTCGCCAGCGCATCCCCGAACACCGCGCCGCGGCAATGCCCGATGTGCATCGGCCCCGTCGGATTGGCCGACACGTACTCGATATCGACGGTCTCGCCCGCGCCGAATTGCGACCGCCCGTAGCCGTCCCCCGAAGCGATCACGTCGCGGATCAGCCCGTGCCAGAAGCCGGGCGAGAACGTCAGGTTGATGAACCCCGGCCCCGCGACCTCGGCCTTGGTGATCTCCGGATCGGCCGCGAGCTTTTCAGCCAGCATGTCCGCGACCTCGCGCGGCTTCTTGCCAGCGCCCTTCGACAGCGCCAGCGCCGCGTTCGTTGCCATGTCCCCGTGCTTGGGATCGCGCGGCTCGTCCGGCACACCGACCGACGCGAGCGAAAGGTCCGCCGGCAGCTTGCCCTCGGATTTCAAAGCCTCCAGCGCGGCCACGATACAACCCTGGACGTGCGCGAATACGTTCATGTGCCATTGCCTTTGTGTGGCCTCGTATGGCCTTCGGTCGGGCTACCGCAGATCGCAAGGGGCGTCAAACGGCGGGGGTGTGCGCGAAAATGGGGACAGCCACACTAGTGTCCGGTTGACGGCGGCAAGCATAGCGTGGATGCGCCCGATTTATAAGGGTTGGTGAACTGTCTGGGCGTGGTGTCGATTTGAAGTGGCCCAAGGC
>CAMDMH010000214.1 GCA_945901835.1 Devosia equisanguinis
TGATCCGACCTTCCGGAGAAACGCAAGTCATCTCGGTGAACACGAGACCCGCGCCACCCTTGGCGCGCTCCCCGTAGTGCACGAAATGCCAATCACCGGGCACACCGTCCTTCGCGCGGTACTGCGCCATCGGCGAGACGACGACTCGATTGAGGAGTTCGATTTCACGAACCCGGAACGGAACGAACATCGGCGCGCGCGACTTCAACGGCTCGACACCCGTCGCATTCTTCTCGAACCATCCCTCGGCCGCGCTAAGCCATGCCGGATCGCGCTCGCGCAAGTTCTCGTGGCTGATCCGCTGCGATCGCGTCATGAGCGAATAGTAGAGCTGCATCGTATTGAGATCGAGATAGCGCTCCACCTCCTCGAACCACTCGATCGAATTGCGCGCAGCACTCTGCAGCTTCAAGACTTCGACGCGCCGCTCCTCCTCGTATCGCGCGAACGCAGCCGGCAAGCTCGGTTCGGAATGGACGTAGCTCGCCAGCGCAATCGCACTTTCCAACGCCAGCTTCGTGCCGGATCCGATCGAGAAATGCGCCGTAGCCGCAGCGTCCCCGAGCAGCACCACATTGCCGTGGCTCCACTTCCGGCACAACACGCGACTGAAATTGAGCCACGCCGAACCGCGCAGATGCTTCGCGTTCGACATCAGAGCGTGACCGCCCAGATATCTCGCGAAGATCCGTTCACAGGCAGCGATCGTCTGCGCCAGATCCATCCGGTCGAAGCCGGCACGCGTCCAGGTCTCTTCCGAGCACTCCACGATGAACGTCGCGGTATCCGCGTCGAACTGGTAGGCATGCACCCAGATCCAACCGTGCTCCGTCTTCTCGAAGATGAACGTGAACGCATCGTCGAATTTTTGATGCGTCCCGAGCCAGATGTACTTACACGCGCGCACGTCGATATCGGGCTCGAACACGTGCTGCAGCGCCGTACGCGCCCTCGAATTCACACCATCAGCAGCAACAACGAGATCGTATCTCGCTTGGAGAACCGAGATATCCTCCGCCTCCGTCTCGAAAAGGATGCGAATGCCAAGCTCGGCGGCGCGCGCCTGCAGGATGTTCAGAAGCCGCATCCGCCCGATGCCACAGAAGCCATGCCCCGTCGACCGCAACGCCTCACTCTTGTGGTGCATTACCACATCGTCCCAGTACGCAAACGAAGCGCGGATCGCCTCGGCACTCACGGCATCGTTTGCGGCGAGATTGTCGAGCGTTTGGTCGGAGAGAACGACGCCCCAGCCGAAGGTGTCGTCGGGCCGGTTGCGCTCTATCACGTCGATGTCGTGCGCAGGCTCGCGCAGCTTCAGCGAAATCGCAAAGTAGAGGCCGGCAGGGCCGCCGCCGAGGCAAGCAACACGCATGAGCGATACCTCCAAGCAATGCCTCGACCATGCATCAACTTCAAAACTCCTACAAGCCTAAATATTTCATACCTGAAATATTACCTCCGGCCGCCCCGTCTGATGGCTCTCGATCATCTCGTATTGACCCCGCTCCTGTTCCGGGGTGTCCTCTAGACCGTCCGCAGCCCGGCATGCCTGGAACCGCCACACGAGAGCCAGTGAAAGATGACACGCGAACCGATTGCCCGAACGACCAGCGGCCACGTCCGCGGCATCGCCGCCGATGGCCTCACGACGTTCTGCGCCGTTCCGTATGCGGCCCCGCCCCTTGGCCACCGCCGCTTTGCAGCCCCCGCGCCACACGCCCCGTGGAGCGGCATCCGCGACTGCACCAAACCTGGCACCAGCGCACCTCAAGGGCCTTCGCGCCTCGATGCCGTAATGGGGATTCTGCCGTTCGAGCAGTCCGAGGATTGCCTCACACTCACCGTTTGGACGCCGGCAGCTGACGTCACGAGGCGCCCCGTCATCTACTGGCTTCACGGTGGGGCCTATCAATCCGGCGGCGCGCACCAGCCGTTCTATGACGGCGGCAATCTTGCACGTGCCTGCGACGTGGTCGTCGTGGGCGTCAACTATCGCCTCGGCGCGCTCGGCTACCTCTACCTCCCCGATGCCGACGCGGCCGGCGTCGCCTCCGCCAACCGCGGCCTCCTCGATCAGATGCAGGCGCTGCGCTGGGTATCGGAGAACATCGCCGCGTTCGGCGGTGATCCCACACGCGTTACGATCTGTGGCCAGTCCGCTGGCGGCGGCTCCGTGCTCGCGTTGCTTGCTGATCCAGCTTCGCGCGCCCTCGTCGCACGCGCCATTCCGATGAGCGCATCGACCGGCAGCCTGAGCATCGAACGTGCGAACGAGATCTCCGCGCGCTTCTGCGAACTGGCTGGCGTCCCCCGCACCGACATCGCCAAACTGCGGGCCCTCCCAGCGGACGCCATCGTGAAAGCCCAGCGCGCGGTGCAGATGGAGATCGCCGCGAAAGGCGACCGCACCATAGCCTGGCAGAACGTCGTCGGCGGCAATGGCTGTCCCATCACTCCCGCATCAGCCGTCATCAAGGGCGCGGGCCGCGACATCCCCATGCTCATCGGTTCGACGCTCGACGAAGGCCACGCCTGGCTAGCGCAGGACGACAAACTCGTCGCGGAGACAGATATGTCCGTGATCGCCCGCACCGCCGAAGCCGGCGGCTACGCCAAGGCCGCCGAGGATCTGCCGCGCGAACGCAGCGCCGAGGCGACGAAGCCCTGGCAGGTTCTCTCCGCCATGATGACCTGGGCGGTATTCGAGAAGCCCTCGCGCAAGGTCGCAGACGGCCACACGAGCAACGGCGGCACGACTTACGTCTACCGTTTCGAGTGGCGCCCGACACACGACGCGCACTTCGGCGCCTGCCACTGCATCGAATTGCCCTTCATGTTCGACAATCTCGACCGCTGGCCCCGCGACAGCGCAATGATGGCGGGCCACGATCCCGCGAGCTATCGCGCCCTCGCGACCCGGATGCGCGACGCTTGGGGCGCCTTCGCCCGCACCGGCAATCCCGCGACCGCAGCGCTCCCCGCGTGGCCCCGCTGGACGCCGCAGACACGCCCCTGCATGGTGCTGGACGAGGCATGCAGGATCGTGAACGAGTAGCTTGCACGCAGGCGTCCTCAATTCGTCTGCGTCGCGATACCTTGCTGCATCGCGAGGACGTGGCCCGCGAGATAGAGCGAGCCGCAGATCAGAATGCGCTTCGGGCCTTCCGCCGCTTCGATGAGCGCCAGTGCTTCCGCTACACCCGGAGCCGCCTGCGCGGCAATGCCGAGTTCGCGCGCGAGCGAAGCCAATGCCTCAGGCGTGAACGGTTGCTCGTGCGCGCCCGGTATCGGCACCGTCACGATCGATTGCGCGAGCCCACGGAAATGCGACAGCACGCCCCGCGCATCCTTCTGGCCCATCAGACCCATCACCAGCACGATCGGCTTGGGCGCACGATCCTCGAGCGATGCCAGAGTTTCGGCGATGGCGGCAGCACCGGATGGATTGTGCCCGCCGTCGAGCCAGAGCTCCGAGCCCGGCCGCAACTTCATGGACAGCGGCCCGCCGTTGAGCCGTTGCATGCGCGCGAGCCAGTCCACGCTCTTCAATCCGCCCTCGATCGCCGCAATGTCGAATCCGACATCGGCCATCTGCAAGGCGGCTGCGACCGCCACGCCGGCATTGCCGATCTGATGCGAGCCGACGAGCGCCGGCAGCGGCAGATCGATGAGTTCGTCCTCGGACTGGAACACGAGCCGACCGCTCTGCTCGAACGCATCGTAGTGCTGCCCGCATTCGATCAGCCGCGCGCCGACACGCCGTGCATGCGCCTCGATCACAGGAGCTGCCTCGTCGTCCTGACGTGCGACGACGCACGTCACGCCGCGCTTCATGATGCCGGACTTCTCGGCCGCGATCTTGGCAACGGTCTCGCCGAGCTTGTCGGCATGATCCATCGACACGGGCGTGATGATCGTCAGCCTCGGCTTCGCGATCACGTTCGTCGCATCGAGACGCCCCCCGAGCCCGACCTCGAGCAGAACCACATCTGCCGGCGTCTCCGCGAACGCGAGGAACGCAGCCGCCGTCGTGATTTCGAAGAACGTCATGGGATCGTCGCCGTTGATCCGCTCCACACGCTCCAGAAGCTCGATCAGGCGCAGTTCCGAGATTGGCGCCGACTTCTCTAGCCGAGCCCCGGCGACGACGATGCGCTCGTTGAAGCGAATGAGATGCGGCGACGTGTAGGCATGCACGCGAAGCCCGCCCGCTTCCGCCATCGCGCGCAGCATCGCCGTGACCGAGCCCTTCCCGTTGGTGCCTGCGATGTGCACGACGGGTGGAAGCCTCGACTGCGGATCGCCGAGCTTGGCCAACAGCCGCTCGATCCGCCCGAGCGAGAGATCGATCATCAGCGGATACAGGCTCTTGAGGCGCACAAGCACGTCGTCGAGGTGCGTCATGTCGCTCTCCCAAAACGCGGTGACTCGATCGATCACGACCGCGTGTCGGGCTTCGCAGGAGGGGGCGTCGTCCGCGACGTCGCCGCATCACGCTTGGTCGCATCCGGGCGCGCCGCGGACTTCGCGTCCGCCTTTTCAGCGCCCGCGAGCGGCACACCTTCGACATCGATCACGTCGCCTGCAGCAGGCCCGCGCCGCACGTCGATCGACGCACCCTTGTGGCTGCCGTGCCCGTTCATGTAGCCGGGAGCAACGGCGGTAGCGACCCGCCCCGCCTGCTGCCGCATCATCAGCCTCGTCAGGCGGCCGAGCGTCTCGCGCATCTGATGGCGATGCACGACCATGTCGATCATGCCGTGCGCCAGAAGATACTCAGCGCGCTGGAACCCATCCGGCAACTGCTCGCGGATCGTCTGCTGGATCACGCGCGGGCCAGCGAAACAGATCAGCGCGCCCGGTTCCGCGATGTGAACATCGCCCAGCATCGCATATGACGCCGTGACACCACCCGTCGTCGGGTTGGTCATCACGACGATGTAGGGCAACCGCGCCTCGCGCAGACGTTGCACGGCGATAGTCGTGCGCGGCATCTGCATCAACGACAGAATGCCTTCCTGCATGCGCGCGCCGCCGGAAGCCGCGAACAGGATGAACGGACATTTCCGCTCCACCGCGCGGAGCATGCCCGCGATGATCGCTTCGCCGGCAGCCATGCCGAGCGATCCCCCGACGAAGCGCATGTCATGGGCTGCGATGACGACGGTCTGGCCTTCGAGCCGGCCTTCGCCGACGAGCACGCTGTCGTCCATCTCCGTTTCGGAGCGGGCATCCTTGAGCCGGTCGGTGTAGCGGCGGCTGTCGCGGAACTTCAGCGGATCGGCCGGAACGGCCGTGACCGGCACACGCTCATATTCGCGGTTGTCGAGGATGTGACGCAAACGCGCCTGCGCCGTCATTCGCTCGTGATAGCCCGAGCCCGGGAACACGAACTGATTGGCTTCGAGATCCTTGTAGAAGACCATCTGGCCGGTGTCCGGGCACTTGACCCAGAGGTTGTCCGGCACGTCGCGCTTCGGCTCGAGGAAGCCGCGGATCTTCGGCGGTAGTTTGTTGATCCAGCTCACGCTTCTCGTGACTCCTGTCGCTTGCCTGGCATCCGCCCGCCCGCACTTGTACCGAATGCCGTTGCATCGAAAGTCGATGCGCCGAATGAACTCTTAGACCCACTCAACCGTAGCCGTCGAAGGCTCGGGCCGAAGCAAGCCCGCGCGCAAGACCCTTGACGACACCCAGCACACGTGGCGCCGTCTGCGCCGTACCATGTCCGTCCGGCCCGATCGTATCCCGGATCGCATCGACCAGCGCCGACCCGACCACGACACCGTCAGCGCCACGCGCGATCGCCTTGGCCTGCTCCGGAGACTTTACGCCAAAGCCCACCGCAACGGGAAGCGCGGTCGAAGCCTTGATGCGTTTAACTTGTTGATGCACGGCGGCCACGTCCGGCGCCGCCGTCCCGGTGATCCCGGTGATCGAGACGTAATAGACGAACCCGGAGGTGTTGGCCAGCACGGCCGGCAGGCGCTAGGCGTCGGTCGTCGGCGTCGCTAACCTGATAAAGCTCAGGCCGTGTGCGATCGCAGGCAGGCACAACTCGTCGTCAGCCTCCGGCGGCACGTCCACGACGATCAGGCCATCGACGCCGGCCGCGACAGCGTCAGCCAGGAACTTTTCCCTGGGATAGACATAGATCGGGTTG
>CAMDMH010000215.1 GCA_945901835.1 Devosia equisanguinis
TTCGCCGCTCAGGCTCATGTTACCCACGAGCTTGCCGAGTTTGTCGCTGTCGATGCGACCCGACAGCAGCGGCACGTCGGACTCGCTGTCCCGCGACAGCACATGGAAGATCTGCAGCCGCTGAAGGTTCCGGTTCTTGAGGCTTTCCAGCCGCTCACGGAAGATGATCTCGTCCACGCATCGGCTGCCGTAGATGAGCGAGATCGCGCAGTCTGGATCGCGCGCCAGCGCATGTTCGATGACGCTGACGACCGGTGTGATCCCGCTGCCGGCGGTGATCGCAAGGATCCGTCTGCTACTCGCCGGAACCACAAATCGGCCCGCGGGCGCCATGCAGTCGAGCGTGTCGCCGGCGCTCATGCCGCTATGCGCCCAGCTCGAGAATAAGCCGTCCTCCACACGCTTGATCGTGATCCACAGCAGCGGGTCGCCTGGCCCCGAACTGATCGAATAGGTGCGCCGCACTTCCGCGCCGTCGATCGTCGCACGCACGCCGATGTGCTGGCCCGGCTCGAAGCGGAACGACTGTGAGAGTGGCGTGGGGACCCTCAGGCCGAGCGACAGGGCGTGAGGCGTCTCGCGCCGGATCTCGGCGATGGTCAGCGTGTGGAAGTCGTCGCTCATGTCGTCATCCCGGCCAGCGCCGATCTCGCGCGCACATATCTCAAATGCACTTGAAGGCCTCGAATGGTTCGCGGCAGGCCACGCACCTGTGATGCGCCTTGCAGGCTGTCGAGCCGAACGCGGAGACGAGTTCCGTATCGAGCGAGCCGCAGCGCGGACACGCAACCGGTTCCGCGTCGAACAGCGCGCGTTTCCCCGCAGCGCGCTGCGGTGGCGCGATGCCGTTGCGCGCGAGCTTCTCCCGTCCCGCGACCGTGATCCAGTCCGTCGTCCATGGCGGATTTCGCTCTATCGCCACCTGCACGGTGTCGATGCCGGCGCGCGCGAGCGTCGTTACGATATCGAGCGAGATCACATCGTTCGCGGGACAGCCCGAGTACGTCGGTGAGATCGAAACTTCGACGATACCGTCGCGGATGCGCACGCCACGCAGGATGCCGAGATCGCGGATGGTGAGGAACGGCAACTCCGGATCGCATACGAGGTCGAGCGCCGCATCTGCGCGGGCGACGACGTCGTCTGTTTAGCTGAGCGCGCTCACCATGACACGCCCGGATAGGCGCGATGCAGACTCTGCATCTGTCCCAGCATGTGGCCCAGGTGTTCGGTGTGCTGGCCGCGCCGACCGCCGCTCGACATCCAACCCGACTTCGGTCTGGTCAGCGTCGCTTCGGCGATAACCGCGTCGACTGTCGCGTCCCACACCTGTTTCACAGAGCCCGCATCGACGCCGATACCTTGCGCGATCATCGCGTGATCCATGGCGTCGGTCTCGAACAACTCGCCCGTATACATCCACAACTCGTCGACGGCGGCCTGCATGCGCTGCCGGCTCTCCTCGGTACCGTCGCCGAGCCGGATCACCCACTCGCTGGCGTGGCGCAGATGGTAGGCACATTCCTTGGCGGCCTTTCCCGCAATGCCCGCGATCTCGCTGTCGCTGGATCGCGCGAGCGCCGTGAAATGCGGCACGGCGAACGCCGAGTAGAACAATTGTCGTGCCATCGTCACCGCGAAATCGCCGTTCTCGCGCTCGACCAGTTGCACGTTGAGAAACTGCGGCGCGTCGCGCATGAAGGCGAGATCGTCCTCGCTCCGGCCGCGCCCCTCGAGCTTGGCCGCGTGTGCGAACAATGCGCGCGCCTGGCCGATATGATCGAGCGCGATGTTGGACAGCGCGATGTCCTCTTCCAGCGTCGGCGCCCGGCTCGACCACTCCGAGAGCCGATGTCCCAGTACCAGCGCCGTATCCGCGAGCCGCAGCACGTAGGTGAAATGGTGGGTCGTGTGTGGCGCGTGGCCGGTGGTGCTCGTCATCGGGGCAAAGCCTGTGCTCACGTCTAACGGTTGCGGGGGCGTCTGGCTCTGCGTCCCACTCACCGCTGGCCACTCACTACTCACCTACATATGCCCGACCTCGTCGGGAATATCGTAGAACGTCGGGTGGCGATATGGTTTTCGCTCCGCGCTCGAAGGCTCGAGCAGCATGTCCTTGTCCGCCGGATCGGACGCGATGATCGCCCGGCTCGGTACCACCCAGATGCTGTCGACGTCGCCGCGCCGCGTGTAGAGATCGCGCGCGTTGGCAAGGGCCATCTCGTCGTCGGAGGCGTGAAGGCTGCCGACGTGCTTGTGCGCAAGCCCGTTTCGCGGTCGCAGGAACACTTCGTAAAGCGGCCAGTTCTTCTCGGTCATGACTCTACTCCGCAGCCAACATCGACGCTTCCTTGCGCTGTCGCCGCTTGGCGGCATGTGCCATCGCCGCCTCGCGCACCCAGGCACCGTCTTCGTGGGCTTTACGCTTGGCCGCCAGCCGCTGCCGGTTGCAGGGGCCTTCGCCCTTCACCACGCGCCAGAACTCGTCCCAGTCGATCGGACCGGTCTCCCAGTGCTTCGTCGTCTCGTCGAGCCGGAGCGCCGGATCGGGGATCGTCAGGCCGAGGAAGTGCGCCTGCGGAACCGTGGCATCGACGAACTTCTGTCGCAGCTCGTCGTTCGAGAACCTCTTGATCTTCCACCGTGTCGACTGGTCAGAATGCTGGCTTTCCTTGTCCGATGGTCCGAACATCATCAGGCACGGCCACCACCAGCGGTTCAGCGATTCTTGCGCCATCGCCTTCTGCTCGGGCGATCCGCGCGCCAGCGTCATCATGATTTCGTAGCCTTGCCGCTGATGGAAGCTCTCCTCCTTGCAGATGAGAACCATGGCGCGCGCGTAGGGGCCGTAGCTGCAGCGGCACAGCGGAATCTGATTCATGATCGCTGCGCCGTCGACGAGCCAGCCGATCGCGCCGATGTCCGCCCACGTCAGTGTCGGATAGTTGAAGATCGATGAATACTTGGCCTTCTGTGCGTGCAGCTGGTCGATCATTTCCTCGCGCGCCACGCCGAGCGTTTCAGCCGCGGAGTAGAGATACAGCCCGTGACCCGCTTCGTCCTGGATCTTGGCCAGAAGCTGCAGCTTGCGCTTGAGGCTCGGCGCAGGCGTCAGCCAGTTGCCTTCCGGCTGCATGCCGATGATCTCGGAATGCGCGTGCTGCGAGATCTGGCGAACGAGCGTCCGGCGATAGGCCTCCGGCATCCAGTCCATCGCCTCGATACGGCTCTCTGCATCGATGCGACTCTGGAAGCGGGCGAGTTTTTCCTGGTCCTCGGCGGCGCCCCTTGGGTCGGCCTGCTTCTCCAGGCTGAGGGTCTGCGTGTACATCTCGACCTCCCGCAGAGTTTGTACGTTCCCGAAGGTATGTCACAGAAAATTGAGTTCGACAACGATCGTGTAACAATTCAAGGGCGGCCGGAGAACCGCCGGGCCGTGGCTTTCCCGGCCGGTGGCAACCGGCCCCGCTCGTTGATGGCGCTGGCGTCGAGCCATCGCTCGCAACCCGGCGTCACAGCCCGATAGATCAGCCTCACGGCATCGCGCGCTTCGGTGCCAGGCCAGTTCACAGGCAGAATCGCGCGAGGCAAAAGCGGATCGTGCAGAACGACGCGCCGCCATTCGTGGATCAGAAGCAGCCGCACCTGGAAGGCATACGCGTCGTCGAGCCGGGCAAGGTCCTGCGGCGCGCGCGCGAGCCCCGCGATGTCGTCGAGCAGCGCATCATACGCTGCGTCGAGATGGTCGAGCCGCCAGCAGGTCTCGGCGAGGCGCCGCGCATCGGCTGGATCGCCTGCTGTCGCGGTAAGCCGCATCGTGTCGTGTGTGGCGGTCTGACGTTGGTCGGGGCTGCGCCGTGTCGCAGGTCGCACCATCACGTTCGCAGCCAATTGCCCATAGCCCTGTCGCGCGAGCCTGTCGCGCACCGCTGAGCGCTTCTTGGGTTCTGGATCCGTCAGAATCTGGACGTCGAGCCTCCCGTTCCAGGGCGCGTCCTTGCCAGCATAGATGTGCTTACCCGCTTCGATGAATTCTGCCGCTCCTTGGGAGGAAAGCCGGTAAAAGCTGTTCTGACGGACGCGGTTGCGTTCGAACCAGCCCTCGCTCACGAGTCGCGAAAACGCGGTCCGAACGAGGCCGGGCTCCACGCCCAACGGCTCCACGAGACCGTTGAGCGAACCGAGCCACAGCGATCCCCCGCGCGGCGCGATAGCATCGCCATAGAGCGTGATGATGAGCGAGCCTGCCCGGATCGGGCGCCGCCGCTCGAACCGCGCGAGCAAGGGACGAACGAGTGGTGGCGGAGAACTGGGTGGCATGAGTCTCGAGTGGCCCGTTGCAATGAGTTCGCACGGCAAGTGCTTCCGTCCGTTCCCCGATACATGCCACGGCGGCCGAGGTTCTGCCACTTTCCATGGGCAGGCGGGGCCGGCGTCTCCGACTGCCATTGACGTGAACCCGCCGGATCGCATCAATGCAGCAAGTGGAGACGAGCATCGGCGCGACGAATGCCGCGACGCGCTTGGCGCCACGCGGTGGACAGGAGAACTCATGACGGACGAGCGCACGACCGACGGCTGGCTGCCGAGCCCGCCATTCCAGCATCACCTCGGCATCGAGACGGTCGAGGCGGCCGATGGGAAATCATTGCTGCGCTTCAGCTTCAAGGCCGAGTACGGCAATCGCAAAGGCGACGTGCATGGCGGCGTTCTGGCGACACTGGCCGATCTCGCGATGTCGCAGGCGATCCGCTCGCTTGCGACTGACATCGCCGGCATGTCCACGATCAACATGACGGTCAATTATCTGGATACAGCCAGCGGCAATCTCGTCGCGCACGGACGCATCGTGAAGCTCGGCCGCACCATCGGCGTCGGCGAAGCGACGTGTGAGGACGCACGCGGCCGGGTCGTCGTTCACGCCACCGGCGCCTTCCGTATGATCCGCCATAAGAAGGCCTGACCGCCTGAGATAGCCGCGACTGGGGCGACGCGATCCGCCTTCAGCAGAGGCACCTCCGGCGAAAACAACACCTGACGGGAGAACGCAAGTGCTCGAAAGCAAGACCGTGAAAGTCGAAGGGATCGACGTGCACTACTGGGCGGGTGGAACGGGCTTTCCACTGCTGATGCTCCATGGCGTCGGGCCAGGAACATCGATCCAAGGCAATTTCGGCCCGGTGCTCGAGCCGCTGGCCGCACGCTGCCGTATCGTCGCTGTCGACCTGATCGGATTCGGCGCTTCGGGCAGGAAGCCGAATCCGCCGTATTTCGATCTCGATCTCTGGCTGCGCCAGAGCGAGGCGATGCTCGCGTTGTTGCCGGATGGCGAATGCGGCGTCGCGGGACACTCGATGGGCGGGGCATTGGCCTTGAAGCTCGCAGCCCGCAACCCCCGCATCACCAAGGTTCTCACGTCGAGCAGCGTCGGCGCGCCCTATCCGATCCCGTCCGCGCTCGACCGGTTCTGGGCAGCCACCGCCGACAAGTCCCAGTTGCGCGCGGCGATGTCGGATATGGTCCAGGACGCCAGCGCCATAACGGATGCGATGATCGACGACCGCTACAGGTTTCTTTCCAGTGGAGACTACGCAGCGTATTTCGCCGAGATGTTTGCGGCTCCTCGCCAGCGTTATCTCGATTGCGCGGTGTTGACGGATGCGGAGCTGGCTGCGATCCGGGCGCGCGTGATGATGCTCCACGGCCGCGACGACAAGCCATGCCCGGTTTCGCTCACGACGATGGCCGTCGCAGCCAGATTGCCGGCTGCAGATGTCCGCCTGCTAGGCCGCTGCGGCCACAACCTTCCGCGCGAGCGAACGGCTGACTACCTCGAAGCCGCAGGCGCCTTGTTCGGTTGAAGAAGGCCGGGCGCCCAGGCGAAGGACCCTCGCGGAGCCATCGTTCCTGGCGTGGCGGGTGATCGAAACTTCCGATGGGCCATTCTATTTTGGCGCAGATATGTGGTACCCCCCGCTCCTAGCCCGCGTTTCTCACCCTATGCCACGGTGCAGTGCGAGACGCGAACTTGAGGCGTATGAATCGTAGTCGTCCGACGTTCGGTCAACCACCATCGTTGCCGCCGTTTTGGGCGGAGCGTACAGGCGCTTTGCTGATCCTCTT
>CAMDMH010000216.1 GCA_945901835.1 Devosia equisanguinis
CGCATCCTACGAATGGCGCTTCAATCGCCGCTTCGATCTGGCCAAGAACATAGAGCGCCTCGCCCGCGTTGCGGTCGCAACCGCGCCACGACCCTACCGGTCGATCGCCGCGGTCAGACCGGCAGAGGTGATGACGGGGTAATCACGTGGACATTTCCCCCTGTTGAGTTCGCTGAACTCGACATTAGGAGGATTTGCGAGGGTAGCCAACCGGGCGCGCGCCGCAACCCGTCGCGCCGCTCTGCAGAAACCAAGCCCGCGGCGCTGACGGCTCTGCCGCGGGCGGCCGGCGCACTTCCTAAGCCCTCCCGACTGGGCCGTCTCGCAGTGGGGAGGAACAGAAGTGGCAGGCCAGAGAGCCCTAGATGGGGGCAACAGCCGTGGTTTCAAGTCCTCGCTGCAGACCTTTATAAGCCGCGTTCCCGCTCGATCTCCCGCCAACCGATGTCCGACCGGCAGAAGCCGCCGGCCCAGTCGATCCGACGCACGGCCTCGTAGGCGCGGTCTCGTGCTTGCCCCACGGTCTTGCCGCGCGCCGTGACGTTCAGCACGCGCCCGCCGTCTGCCAGAATGCGGCCGCTCACGAGCTTCGTGCCCGCATGGAAGATCTCGACGCCTTCGACCTCGGCTGCCGTGTCGAGCCCCTTGATCTCGGTGCCCTTCTGGGGTGTCCCGGGATAGCCGTTGGCCGCCATCACAACGGTCAGCGCCACGTCGTCCCACCAGCGCAGATCGAAAGTGTCCAGCACACCGTCGCAGGTCGCGATCAGGGCCGTCAGGATGTCGGACTTCAGCCGCATCATCAGCACCTGGCATTCCGGATCGCCGAACCGCACGTTGTATTCGATCAGCTTCGGCCCCTGCGGCGTGAGCATCAACCCTGCATATAGAACGCCGACATAGGGCATCCCGCGCTTTGCCATGGCTGCCACCGTCGGCTCGATGATCTCGCGCATGACCCGCGCGCTGATCTCCGGCGTCACGATCGAGGCCGGGGAGTAGGCGCCCATGCCGCCGGTGTTCGGACCCTTGTCGCCGTCGCCGACGCGCTTGTGGTCCTGCGCGGTGGCCAGCGGGAGAGCTCGCTTCCCGTCGCACAGCGCAAAGAAGCTCGCCTCCTCGCCGGTCATGAACTCCTCGATCACGACCTCCGCTCCGGCCGCCCCGAACGCGCCCGAGAAGCACGCCTCGATCGCCTCCGCCGCTTCCGCGTGACTTTCCGCGATCACCACGCCCTTGCCAGCCGCGATGCCGTCCGCTTTGACGACCACCGGCACCGGCTGCTTCGCCGCATGCGCCTTGGCCTCCCCCGCGTCACGGAACCGCGCATAGGCGGCGGTCGGAATGCCGGCTTCTTTGCACAAGTCCTTGGTGAACCCTTTCGAGCCCTCGAGTTGGGCGGCAAGCCGGCTCGGCCCGAATACCTTGATCCCGGCAGCTTTGAGATCGTCCGCCAGTCCCGCCACCAGTGGTGCCTCCGGCCCGACCACGACGAGCCCGATTGTCTGCAGCCGGCAGAACGCGATGACCGCCTTATGATCGGCCACGTCCAGCACCACGCAGGTCGCGTACTGCGCGATGCCGGGATTGCCCGGCGCGGCAAACAGCGTGCCGAGCAACGGGCTCGCCGAGATCGCCCACGCCAGCGCATGTTCGCGCCCGCCCGAGCCGATGAGAAGAACGTTCATTCGTGGCACTCCAGCACCGGACGGCCAGCGCGATTGGATCGAATTGGAAGCCCTCGATAGCGCGCTCGGCGTGCCACGTCGACCGGTTCCCGGGAAAGCCTGATAGGCCCGCACGAGCGCCCGATTGCGGTCCCGACTATTCGCCGCACCTTTTCGCCACGTTTTCCACGACAACAGGTGCTAGCCCGCCGACGACAGCCGGCCGGCCTGAACGACACGCCGGCCCAACGGTGTTAATTTCCCATCGGTATGACAAGCACGGCCAGCCAAACTCCGTTCGACTTCGCGCAGATTGCGGCCCAACGCGTCGCGGCCCAATCTGTCGCTGCGCGACTACGCCGTGACGACGGATCGTTCCGGCTCTCGCTTGGACTGGCGTTGCTCGCCCATGCCCTGTTCTTCTTGAGCTTCCTCTCCACGCCGACCCGCCAGCTCGGTGACCCCAGCGGCATCGACGGCGCGGTCAGCATCGAGATGGCGACCGAGGCCGACCTTCGCGCGGCGGGTACGGTCTCCGACAGCGCCGGTGACCCGCTGCGTCCATACGCCGAGCCCGAGCAGGCCTCGCCCCCACAAGCCGAAGTGCCGCCGTTGTTCGCGCCGCCGGTGGAACAGCCGCCGCCCCCACAGGAGAAGGCTGCTGAGCTGACGCCCCAGCGGCTGACTGTCCCGTTTCCGCTCCCCGATTTCTTGAAGCAGCCGCTCGCAAAGTCCCAACCGGCGCCGGAAGGCCAGTTCAAGCCGGTCGACTCCGAGCCGCCCGGCCAGCACACGGGCGAGGACAAGAAAGCGCAGGCCCAACCGCAGAAGAAGGCGCAGACGCCCACCAAGCAGGAGGCGAAGCCTCAGGAGAGCCGCCCCGCGCAGCCCAAGCAGAACCCGCTGCTGACGACCAAGCTCGATCTCTCGCTGCCGCCGTCGGCTTTCGTGCGTCAGACCTTCACCAGCGGCAACGGTGGCGCAGGGCTGGAGCGTCCGGCCGGCATCACGCGCTCCGGCGAGAACGACGATTTCGCGAAAGGTGTTATCCGCGCCTTGCAACGAACCATGCCGCAACTCTCCGACGTGCGCGGCAACGTCACGGTGCGCATCACGCTCGATGCCAAGGGCAACCTCGCCAGCACCGTCGTGACCCGCCCGTCGAGCGTCGCCGGCCTCGATCAGAGCGTGGTGTTCGCCACGAAGCAGTCGAGCTTCCCGATCCCGCCCAAGAACCACGTCCAGGCCGACCGCGTGTTCCTCGTCACGTATCTCTACAAGTAGCCTCGTAGGTTGGGTTAGCGAGGCACTGCCTCGCGTAACCCAACGTCGAGTTCGGCTGCGCTGCCAGCACCGTAGGTTCGCACGAAAGCGGAGGGGGAAGCGCTCTAGCGCCCGCTCAAGGCCGCGCCACCGTCAATTCGATCGGCCAGTTGTCGACGCACTCGCGGCCGGTCTCGGTGACGATGAACGTGTGCCCGACGAACATGCCGAGCGTGCCGTCCGCGGTGATCGGGTTGGGCTCCGGCATCAGCACCATGCCCGGCTTGCACGTCATCTCGAACGCTTCCGCGTGCACGGCTTCCTTGAACACGTGCGGGCCGTCGGTGACGATGTCGATGCCGTGCGCGTGGATCGGCCTGGACTGCACACCCTTCTCGCGGAAGAAATCGCCCGCTATCCGCATGTCCTCGATCGGCGCGCCGGGCTTGATCGCATCGACCATCTTTAGATAGCCGGGCTTGGCGATGTCGTCCCAGAACGCCTGCACGTCGGCCGGCGGCGGCCCGACGCAGATCGGCTGCCCGATCTGGGCGGAGTAGCCGCGATACCCGCATGCGAGCTCCATCAGGATGATGTCGTCCTTCGACAGCTTGCGCATCGACGGCCTGGGATTGCCGAAAACCATCGCAGGATTGGTCATCGACGTGGAGCCGATGATCAGGAAGTCGACGTCGCCGCCGCCCTTGAGGATCGCGTGCGCCGCCGCTGCCTTGAGGTCGATCTCGGTCGCGCCCGGCTCGGCCGCGCGCGTCATGGCGGCCATCGCCGCCTCGCAGAGCTTGCCGGCCTTGCGCACGCAATCCAGCTCTTCCTTCGAGTGGATCGACAACAGCTCGTGCATGATCCCGTGCGTCAGCACCAGCTCCGCGTCCGGCAACTCCTTCTTGAATACGTTGTACTGATTGATTGGCAGGTGATCCTTGTGCCGCGGATCGATCTCGAGGAACCCGATGCGGCCCTTCTCGAGCTTGAGTTCCTTGATCCGCTCGACCATCACGACGGCATAGTTACCACTGCGCGAGTTGCGCACGTCCGTCAGCGCCGCCGACACCTCGCGCCGTGTCGCTTCGCAATGCGTGCCGCCCATCGAGTAGACCAGCGTCGGTTCACCATCGAGCGGCACGACGACGTAGCACGCCATCGCATGCCACTCCCAATGCCCCGTCAGCCACAGCATGCCGCCGCCCCAGCTCCAGTGGCTCGGACCGCCCGGCACGATCGCGACATCGAGCTTCAGATCGCGCATCTTGGCCCGCAGCAAGGCGTATCGCCGCGCGTACTCTTCCTTCGAGAACTGCTCATAGACCGCGTCGCGATAGTACGGCGTGTCCTTCATGCCGTTGAACAGCGCGTTCCGGTCGAGATCGTGCCGGATGTTCGGCCACGACGTGTTGCCGGCAGGCTTCTGAGGTGCAGCAGCCAAAGTTTCCTCCATCAGCTTGTAGAGTTGTTCGTCGGTTTGGCGGCAGGTGATGGGCATGTCCGCTGTCGATCAAGTGGCTGTCGCGGCGGTAATGATATCTGTCTGCCTGAAATCGTCACCTTTGAAGAGAAGCGGTACGCTCAGTGTCTTCGCCAGTGCATATGAAGCGCAGTCACCAAGATTGAGCTTGGCGGCCGTACCCAAACCTTTTCCGTATCGCTCGAATGCATCGAATGCCGCGTCACACTGGCTGGTATCGAACGGAATCACTTCCGGCGCGATCTCTGCGATCAACGCGGCCAGATCGCGCAGCCCGTCCACGCCGAAACGCCCTCGAACGAACATGTGGGTCTCCAGCAGTGACACCGTTGATATGAAGCAACTGTCAGCTCCCGCGATCGCGTATAGAAACGAAACGCGTTCAGGCTCCCGATTGACGATTGCCACGAGTGCGGAGCTGTCGATGACAATCACCGAGGTACTCCAATTTCGTCATATCCGATGATTTCATCGGCCGGTCGATCGTCGAGCACTGGAAGCGCTGCAAACCGGTCGCTGACCTCCATCATGCGGTCGAAGCTTGGGCTGCGGCGGGGCTTGTCAGGCAATGCGATACCAGAGCTTCTGGCTCGATCTTCGAGCGCCTGCCGAATTATTTCGTCTGGACTTTTTCCTGAATGCACGGCCAAGCGCCGCGCAAGCTCTTCCGTGTCTCTGTTGAGAGCAATCATTTTTCCTACTCGCTTCCTTGGCGGCTTTGCGGTCACGTCGGCGGCTCGTCCCCTTCCAAAGCAATCCCGGTTCGCCTCCCCATCGAGAGGAGAGGCAGGAGAAGCACTCAAACAGGATCCCCACCCGCGTACAGCCACTTCGTCGACTTCAGCGACTCTTCCTGCGTCCGCTCCTGCAGGAACTGGTCGCGCAGTTCCGCCACGACGCCCGATGCATGATAGAACTGGCCATACACGCGGCTGTTCGTCTGGATGCGCGCCGTGCGCAGATAGCGCTTCGAATTATAGGCTTTGAACGCTGCATTCAGGTCGCCAGGGCTTAGGCTCACGTCGTGCGCGAGCTGCACCGCGTCCTCCGTCGCCATGTTCGCGCCCTGCGCCAGATACTGCAGCGTGGGATGCGCCGCGTCGCCGAGAAGGGTGACGTTGCCCTTCGTCCAGTTCTTCACCGGCAGGCGGTCGCACAGCACCCACATCTTCCACGTCTCGATCTTCTGCAGGAGGCGCAACACTTCCGGCCGCTGACCGCGGAAGTGCGCTTCCATCTCGCCGTAGCTCGCCTCGACGTTCCAGCCTTCCTCGTAACGGTCGGAGTGGAACACCGCGACGAGATTGTAGAGTTCGCCGCGCCGCAGCGGATAGTGCACGAGATGCGTCTTCGGCCCGGCCCACAGCACGACGTCCGGGCTCCACAGACCTTCCGGCACTTCTTCGCGCTTCAGGACCGCTCGGAACGCGATGTGACCCGACACGACCGGCGCGCCATCTGCGACGATCGACTGCCGGATGCTCGACCACAGACCGTCGCACGCGATCAGCGCCACGCCCTCGACGCTGCCGCCATCCTTGCAGTGCACGACGACATGGTCGCCCTTGTCCTCGTAGCCGGTGACCGTGCGGCTCTTCTCGAGCGTGATGAGCGGGTTCGCGGCCGCCTTCAGCAGCATGCAAGCGTGAAGGTCCGCGCGGTGCACGACGGCGTAGTTCTCCT
>CAMDMH010000217.1 GCA_945901835.1 Devosia equisanguinis
GAAACTCTGCCCTCAGAAACCTTGAACCAGGGCAAATACGGCGATGCCCCCCAAAGGGGCCGCGATGTTGGCCAACAGCAGCCACAGGAACGCTTTGAACTTCACGGCACTACCCCGTCTTAACTTGAACTTACTCGAACTCGCGCAGATGTCCGCCCGACCCTGCACCTGTATCCACCGTCGACCTGCAGCAGAGCAGGCGCAAGATGTTCAGTCTACGCATCGGACGTTCAGTAGAATCTGATGCTACTCAGCAACACCGCGCGCTGATGAATCCAGGCACAATCCAGTATTGGTATATTCCATGTAAATCGATCAACTCTGTCAGTCAGTGCATAGAAGAGTTGCACCTGATGGCTCAAGCACCTTGAATCTGTTTTCCGGAAATCGCGAAGTGGCGGGCAATCCGCTCCTACGCCTGGGGCTCGTCCTCATCCGCGTCCTCGTCGTGGCCCTCGGTTTCGCGGGCGAGGTGCTCGATCCCGTCGTCGATCAATGAGTGCTGGGCCCTCAGCGATGGGACGAGACGTTCCTCCACGAGATCGGCGACCGTCTGATGTGCCCCGAGGGCTGCCCAGCACAATTGATTTGCCTACGCCCCAAATGCGGCGAACTATTCCTTTGGCCAACGCGACAGCAATGCGTTCGGCTTCTTCATCCGTGAACCGTGGGTAAGAAAAAGTTTATTTTAAAAGGCTTACTGATATCGGGTTCGGCTGCGTTCTTGATTGCAACAAGCTTCATCGGTGTGTCTGCAGTCACCAGCAGCACTGCTGCGGCGCAGAGGGGCTTCGGATGCCAGCTCAATCCGGCGCGTTGCCACAATCAGTTGAATACCCCCAAGACGTTCGCGAGCGATCGCAAAAGGGGCGGCCAAAAGGCGGCCAACCGCAAGAAGGGCAAGAAGAGATAGCTGCGTAGTGGGAGGCTAGGTAAGCCTTCGCTGAAATACACGCGCGAGCGCAACATATGTCGGCGACCGCGCGCTTCCTCGACTTGGGACCGCTGCCGCGATCACCGCATGTCGAACAGCTTGAGCTGGCGCTCGTCCTGCCCCTTGGTTTCGCGGGCGAGCTGCTCGATCCGGTCGAACGGCACCTGCTCGGCGTCGATCAGCGAGCGCTGGGCCTTCATCGAGCGGACGAGACCTTCCTGCACGAGATGGAACTCACCGACGGTCTGGTGGGGCAGCACGGCTGCGGGATCGAGACCGCTCTCGCTCTGGAATGCGGCACGGAGCTTGCGCAGCGCGGTGTCTTCGCGGACGCGGCCGATGAACCATGACGTGATCTGGTCGCGGCTCTTGTAGTCGAGGTCGCCGGGCGACTGGGTCGCGAGCATCATGCCCAGACCCGCTGATCGCGCACGTTTCAAGAGGCTCTGCAGCGGCTCGGACGTCGCGGGCTTGGAGTTGGCGGGAATGTAGAGATCCGCTTCGTCGAGCATCACGACGGCCTGCAGCGCGTCATTCGGGTTGCGCTGGCAGAAGCGCAGCGCTTCCGACAGGAACTGGGCGACCCAGAACAGGATGTTCTCGTTGTCGCCGAGGAAGCCCGTGTAGATCACCGACAGGCGCGTGCGGCCGGGGCGGGCGAACTGGCCAATGCCGAGCAGGGCATCCATTCGCAGGCTTTCGCCACCGGTTGCGAACATCGCGGCGTTGCGATGCCTGAGGCTGTCAAGCTGGGCGACAAGGTCGCGACGGATCTTACCGGAGGGATCCATCCGTTGGGTGAGGTCGAACAACTCGGGATCCTCGTCCTCCAGAAGGTGGATGAGGTCGGCGAGGCTGACCACGGAGCGCGAGCGGCTGCCGAGGATCTTGAGCGCTACTGCTAGTGTGCCGGACTGCTTCTGGTGGGTGGCCGAGTTCTTGAGATGCAGCATGTCGCCGAGTGCCGCCGACGACAGGTTCGCCAGCAGCTGCTGCTCGTGCTCGGGCAACTCGGAGATTCCCGTCGGCAGGAGGGTGATGGAGATCGGCCGACCGGAAGCACGCCCCGGCGTATAGACCGCGACGTCGATAGCATCGGCGAGCTTCTCGCGGTCGCCGCGGCGTTCGCCGAACTCGTTCTCGTTCGCGCGCCAGACGTCGGGATTGGCATAGGAGCAGAGGTCGCCCTTGCGATCGATCAGGATCGCGGGAATGCCGCGCAGCAAGAGCTGCTCGATGATCGACAACGCGAGCGTCGTCTTACCTGAGCCCGAACCGCCGAGCACCGCAGCATGACGCTTTAGCACGTCCCTGTGCAGCGTAACGGATTTTCCGGTGCCCTTGCCGGTCTGGCGGCCCGCCAGAATGCTGTTGGCGTTGTCGGCGTTCTCGTCGAGGAGCACGGCGAGCGGCACCTCGTCGTCGTTGGCGGGCATCGATTTCGCGGCATCGCTGCCGCCCCACCCGGTCCAGTCGCCCCAAGACGAGCCAGCGCTCGCCATGCTCGTTGCATCCGTCATGCCGGGCACGCCGTCCGGACTGGCCGGTGTGCTTTCGGGGGCAAGAGCGGCGGCAAGCGTCTCGGTCATCGCCTGAGGCGTCATCGGCGCGAGGGGCTCGTAAGACGGAGCTTCCGGGGCTTCCTGGCGGCTGGGCTGCGGGCGGCCGAGAAGGTCGAGGCGGAGCATCTGGATGATCGGGGAAAGCGCCGACAAGAGCTTCGCCTGTGCGAACCAGGCTTTGAAGCCGGGATCATGACCATGATCGTCGTGGAACTGGCGGATCGCGATCATGCGCTCCCACTCGGGGATCGGCACGAGGACGGACCGGCCGTTGCTCTCGCGGTATTTGCGATAGGCCTGCGCGGTCTGGTTCTTCTTGTTGGGCGGGAAGTCGCTGGCGCGCAGCATGAAGGCACTGCGACCGCTCATGTTGGTGAGCACCTTGTCGAGCTGGCGCTTGAAGCCGCCGCCCTGCGTCGGGCGGTTACAGAGGAAGACGCGGGCTTCGAAGGTGTGGCCGCGCGCGTGCTTCACGATGAGATCGAGGGCAGGCAGGTCGTCGGCGAGTTCCAGACGTTTGATCGAGAACCCTGAAATGGCGTCGGGCCACTCGTCACGCGCACGCTCGAGTGCGCTGACGAGCACATCCATCACGTCGCTGTCGTGCGCGGGCAGCTCGGCTTCGTTGGCGGAGGCGAAGCGCTCCCACAGCTCGCGATAGTCCAAGTCGGGTACGATCTCGACGGGGGCGTCGTTGCTCGGCGCGAAGCCGAGGGCAGCGACCAGTGACGACAGGAAGCCCGGCTTTTCCTGGCCGACTTCCGGCTCGTCGGGCTCGTCGACATTGCCCGAGCGCATCTTGTTCTGCGCGTGCTCGAGCAAGCGGCGCGTCGACAGGCCGCCGAACTCCTCGAAGAAGTTCGGGCCGAAGAACGCGGACGGATCAGGATAGCTCGATCCCGAAGCATGCGTGGCTGCCTGATGCTCGAGGCGCTTGGCGATGATGAGGCGGGCCTCGTCGGGCGAGCGGTTTTCCAACAGCGCGATCGGGCCGGCCTTCTCGACGCGGTCGATGTAGGACTGCGGCAGCACGGCGCGCGCCTGGCCGTAGAATTCCTCTAGGCACGAGATCAGCACGATCGAGCGCGGGACACGATTGGCGATCTGCATGAGATTGCCGACCGCTTTCTGGAAGCGCTCCTCGGCGTCGGAGAAATTGCGCAGGTCTTCGACTTGATCGATGCAGAACACGAGTGCTGCACGGTCGACCGACCACATCAGCTTGCCGAGGCTTTCGACGATCTCAAAGGCGCGGCCGTCGCCGGTATTGGGATCGAGCGCGCCGACGGCGGTGCGGGCGAGGTCGGTGAGCGCGCGGCCTTGCAGATACTGACGGACGCGGGCGTCGATGCGCGGATCGGCGCGCTGGAGATAGAGCAATGCGCGGACGATATTGATGTCGAGGCCTTCGTCGGCGAACTTCGGCGCGCAGAGGATCTCGTCGGCGAGGTCCAGCACGAAGCGGGCAAGCTCGGCTTCGGCGAGTTCGCCATCGCGCAGCTTTTCGATCTGCTTGGCGTCGACGGCATCGACATCGCCGACGAGTTTGCGGGTGAGCCGCGTGAGGCCGGTCTCGCCGCCCTTGTCTGGGTCGTAGGGCTTTTCGAGCGAATTGACGAGGCGGCGGAGGTAGTAGTCGGCATAGCTCGACACATCAGGTGTCATCTGCGCGTAGCCGAAATAGGCCTTGCCGCGGCGGTGGGCACCGGTACGCAGCGCGCGGATCAAATGCGTCTTGCCGGCTCCGGATTGGCCGTGGAACAGCAGGATGCGCGGCTTCGACAGCGGGGATGCCGGCGCTGTTACGGAATCGAGAAGGTCGTAGAATTTCTGGCGGGCCTTGGCGTGAACGGCCTCGACGTCGACGGGATCGGCACGCCAGATGTCGTCTTCCCACGTGATCGAGTGCTCGAACGCAGCGGCGAGCTGGTCGGGGTCCTCGGGCGCGGGGGCAGACGTGGCAGAATAATCCTGTGGCGACATGGTACAGTCATCCCAAACGCTGTGCACGCGGTAGATCGAGGCGCAACACATTCGCGCCCAAACGCCACGCAACAACCGGCTCGATGCCGGATTTCATCATTCGACGCGTACGAGATGCCAGACGGTATTCTTATAGGCGATCGCGGACTGCTTGAGTTCGTCGAGCAGGCGCTTGTCCTTGAGGTCGGCCGTCACGAGCGCGAGCTTGCCGATGCGATGGCACTCGGCGAGCATCGCTCTGAATTCTACGAGGGACAGGCCCCAGCCCGGATGGCCCGCAGATACTGCGGCGTAGACGCGGCTGACGAGGGCTTTGCGATTGCCGGGCCAGCCTTCCGCTTGGGCGGTGGCGGCTTCCTGAACGACCTTCACGAAGCCTGGCAGGTCCGGGCGGCTGGCGGCCGAGGGCCGTTGTGCGGATGCGGTAGATGGGGCGTTTGGCGCAGGTGGTGCCGGCCGAGCCAAGGCGACAGGCGGCTGAGCAGCAGCTTGCTGGACAGCAACCGGTTCGGGGCGTGGAGGCGGTGCGGCGATGGGCTTGCCCAGAGCATATCGCTCCAGGATGCCGACCCTCAGAAGGACGATGTCGATCTTGGGGCTGCCCACAGCCTCTGCGGCCAACATCGCAACGAGGCGTTTGTCGGTGCCGGCATCGCGTGGCTTGCGCAGGAGCTGGCCGGCAAGAACGCGTGAGGCTTTGGCGTTGAGGCCGGTGCTGGCGGACAGGTCGCCCTTGATACGATTGCCGAAGGCTCGCTCCAGCGCCCCCAAAGCCAGGGCGGTACGCAACTTGATCGCGGAGCTGTTGCCTTTGAGGTCCAGGCGATAAAACCGGATCAGGACTTCGGCGCGCAGCACGTCCGGTTCGGTGAGGCCCTTCAGGCGCGACGGGGCCTTGCGTTCGAGGCCGAGTGCCTTGCCGACGAGACGGATATCGCGGAGGTCAACCCAGGTTTTCGGGAGCGCTTTGATATTGAGTTCGGCGTAAAGGTGCTCGAGGCCTTCTGGAGATGCCGAGAACCGTGACCGGCTCTCGATCGCATGACCGGCACGCACGAGATTGGCAAGCTTGGCCTCGATCGGCATCCGGGCCACCGGGCCGACGCCGACATAAGGCCCCAGTTCGCGCGCCAGTTCGGGGCGCGTCGCGCCTTCGTCGCAGGCGATGCGAGCCAGCACCATCAGGCGAAGACCCGGGGTGGCTTCACCAGCTGCCGCGTGCGGCTTGCGCTCCAGGACGGCGGCTGTCATCGGCGCTCCAGAATAATCATGGGATCAACCCTTGTTCGTCGCAGTATGCTGTTCGTCACAGCAGGTTCGTCTCAGCAAGCATGAACGGTCGCGGCCCCTTGGAGCTACGACGGTAAGCCAGCACAAGCCGGACGCGCGAATCACCGGACGATGCCTTGCATTGTGCGGCACGGTTCGGCCGGAGGGAAGAGGGGCATGCAACACAGCAGGGGCATGCCTGTGCCCTTAGTTCCGGCACAATCGTCTGCCATGTGAGCATCCACAAGAGGTGGTGCCATGAGCGACCAGAACCACAACGACCTTTGGCGTGACTTTCCCAAGACGGCGCAGGAGTTCGAGGCGCGCTTCGCCACCGAGGA
>CAMDMH010000218.1 GCA_945901835.1 Devosia equisanguinis
ATGACGGCGGAACTCACGCAGGCGACGATCCATACGAAAGAGAATCGCATCGTGTCGGACGAGCCGGTGACCGTACGCATGCCGGCCGGCACCGTGCACGGCAAGGCAATGACCATCGAGCAGAAGCAGAAGCAGGTTCTGTTCACGGGCGGTGTCGTGGCGCACCTGCAGGCGCCGCCCAAGTCCGTCGCCGAAGCTGCTGCAAATCCTTCGCTGCGTGGGAGCCAGGCACAGCCGGCCCCGCAGAATCCGGCCGCCAAATCGAATGCGCCGGTCGATATCACATCGCAGCGGTTGCTGATCGACGATGGAAACAAGATCGCGACGTTCTTCGGGGACGTCGTGGCCAAGCAAACCGACCAGATCATGGAAACGGCGGAGCTGCAGGTCAGCTACGAGGGGCAGGCGGAAGGCGGGGCGAAAGGCCCTTCGAGCTTGGCTGCCGGTGACGGATCCAGCAAGCTGCGGCGGCTCGTATCGCCACGCAATGTCGTGCTGACACGCGGGGCGGAGCGGGCGACAGGAAGTGCGATGGACTTCGACGCCATCAACGATCGCGCCGTGCTGTCGGGGCCCGTTGTGATCTCGGGCGGGCCGGATCGCGGGGCGACGGCCGACCGGGCCGAGATCGATAACAAGACCGACATCATCCTGCTGACGGGCAACGTCGTGGTGACCCAGCAGAAGAACGTGCTCAAGGGGCGGCGTCGGCTCGCCGACCGCAAGCAAGGTACGCTCAACCTCGTCTCGCCGGCCGGTGCCGGACAAGCGAAGGGGCAGATCAACGCGCGGCTCTATCAGAACCAGGCCGAGGGTGGTGGCGCGGCTGCCAAGAAGGCCGCACCTGCAGCGGCTCCAAAGGCTCCTGTCCCGGGCGCGCTGGGAGGCATGGCGCGGGGCGATCCGAGCCAACCGATCGACATCGATGCCGATTCCCTCGACGTGGATGACAAGAAAAAGACGGCTATCTTCAGGGGCAAGGTGAAGGCCGTTCAGGGTGACTACGTAATCAACACGGAAGAGATGATCGCGCAGTACACGGGCGATGGCGGGATGGCGCTCGCCGCGCCTACAGCAAATGCCCCGGCTCCCGTGGCCGGACAACCCAAGCAGGGCGCCCAGCTCACTCAGGTAGTGATGCCGCGCATGGTCGATATCGTCGCGAAAGACGGCCAGCGCGCGCAAGGCAACTCGGCTGTTTTCAACCCGAAGACCAATTCGGCAAAGCTCACCGGCGACGTGGTGCTGTCGCAGGGTTCGAGCATCACGAACGGCAACTGCGCCGAGCTCGATATGACCACGGGCCTGATGAAGATCATCGATGCCTGTGGGTTCAGTTCGGGCGGCGCGAGCACGGCTGGCGCGGGCACGGGCAACATCATCATCAAAGGGCGGGCGCAGGCCGTGTTCGTACCGGGTATGCTGAAGGAAGAGCAGAAGAAGGCCAAGGACGCAGCGGCTGCGGCACAGTCGGCGACGGGGCCTGCCGCGGCGCCACCGTCGGCAGCGACTGCTGCGCCGTCGCTCCCGCCAAGGCCTACGCCGCCGAGATCTTCGGGCAACGAGCTGCAGTCCGTGTTCGGTAACAGCAATTAGATTCGCGCGGGAGACGTGGCCCCTTGAGAATATTCGGTTTCGGCAAGCCTGATCCCAATCGCGTCGATCCCGATCTCGATCGGGACGACGAGGAAGTGCGTGCGCCCGCCGCCACTGCGCCGCAGCAAGTCGGTGCGAGTGGGGGCTCTAAGTCGAGTGCCGTGATCTCCGAAGGCTGGCTGTCGGCGCATGACGTAAAGAAGACCTACGGCAAGCGGATGGTCGTGAAGGGCGTCAGCGTCGCGGTCGGTCGCGGTGAGTCCGTCGGCATCCTGGGCCCCAACGGCGCCGGCAAAACCACCGTGTTCTATATGATCACCGGGCTCGTGCCGGCCGATCACGGCGATATCTACATCGACGGGCGGAAGGTGACGCGACTGCCGATGTACCGGCGGGCGCGTCTCGGTATCGGCTACCTGCCGCAGGAAGCGTCCATTTTCCGGGGCCTGACGGTCGAGCAGAACATCATGGCGGTGCTCGAGCTGGTCGAGCCCAACAAGAAGAAGCGGCGGGAGAAGCTCGATTCGCTGCTCGAAGAGTTCCGCATCACGCGGCTCAGGAAATCCCCCTCGATCGCGCTGTCCGGCGGTGAGCGGCGGCGGTGCGAGATCGCCAGGGCGCTGGCCTCGGGGCCGTCGTTCATGCTGCTCGACGAGCCGTTCGCCGGCATCGATCCGATCGCCGTGGGCGACATCCAGGAACTGGTCCGCCATCTCACTCAACGCGGCATCGGTGTGTTGATCACCGACCACAACGTCCGCGAGACGCTGAGCCTCATTCATCGGGCCTACATCATTTTCGATGGTCAGGTTCTGACACAAGGTAAGCCCGAAGAAATCATAGCCAACGAAGACGTCCGCCGGGTGTATCTTGGCGATATGTTTGGTTAAGTAGCCAAGCGTAAACCTTGATGCGGCTAACTGGCCGTCAGGGACCGTTGTGGTTCGGGCGGGACAGTCTTAGTGTTTGATTTGACTTGCGATACCGGGTGCAGCGCTGTGCGCTGGCCGGGCGCTGGGTCGGTGTAACGGGTCAGCGGCGGCATGGCGATCTCGCCAAAACTGGAGATGCGGCAAGGCCAGCAACTGGTGCTAACGCCCCAGTTGCAGCAAGCAATCAAGTTATTGCAGCTCTCCAACATGGAACTGTCGGCGTTCGTAGAGGCCGAGCTCGAGCGCAATCCGTTGCTGGAGCGCGACGAGCGCGGTGAGCTTGTCGACGTGCAGGCGCAACGCGAGGCCGCCGCCGAAGAGGCCATTCCCCGCATCGACATGGACGAAGCACGGTCTGAGGTTTGGCTCGACCTGTCCCAACCCGGTAGTGGCGATGCGGCAGCGGTGCTCGATACGGCGCCGGAGAACGTATATCCCGATGCTTCTCCGATGGATGTCGATCCCCAGCTCGGGGCAGCGGGCTGGACAGGGCTCAGGCAGCATTCCAACGGCTCGGGCGGAGGCAGCGATGACGTCAATCTCGAGGCCTTCGCCAGCAACGGCATCTCGCTCAAGGAGCATCTGGCCGAACAACTTGCCGTCGCCATCGTCGATCCGATCGAGCGGCTGATCGGGCACTATCTCATCGATATGGTCGACGAGACGGGCTATCTGACGATGGATCTGCCGGGAGTTGCCGAGCGGATGGGGTGTGCGGAAAGCCTGATCACGTCGGTGCTGGGTGTCCTCCAGACGTTCGATCCGCCGGGCGTCTGCGCGCGCGGCCTGGCTGAATGCCTCGCGCTCCAGCTCAAAGACCGCAATCGTTACGATCCGCAGATCGCGGCGCTGCTCGACAACTTGGTCTTGCTGGCCAGCCACGACCTGCAGCGGCTGCGCAAGGCGGTCGGCGTCGACATGGACGAGCTGGCCGAGATGATCAACGAGATCAAGCAGCTCTCGCCCAAGCCCGGTCTCAGTTTCGGCGATGTCGAGATGCAGCCGGTGATACCGGACGTGTCGGTGCGCGCGGCTTCCGATGGGAGCTGGATCGTCGAATTGAACTCCGAGACGCTGCCGCGCGTTCTCGTCGACGGGTCGTATTTTGCGCGCGTCTCAAAGGGAGCGTCGCAATCCAAGGACAAGGAATACCTCGTCGATTGTCTGCAGACGGCGAACTGGCTGGTAAAGAGCCTCGATCAGCGCGCTCGCACCATCCTGCGGGTATCAGAGGAGATCGTACGCCAGCAGGATGCGTTCCTGACGCTGGGCGTACGCTACCTGCGGCCGCTGAACCTGAAGACGGTGGCGGATGCGATCAAGATGCACGAATCGACCGTTTCGCGCGTCACGTCGAACAAGTACATCGCTACGCCGCGCGGGATCTTCGAGTTGAAGTATTTCTTCACGTCGGCGATCGCGTCTGCGGGGGATGGGGAGTCGCATTCATCTGAATCCGTACGCCATCGCATTCGTGAGCTGATCGACAACGAGGCGCCGCAGGCGGTGCTTTCCGACGATACGATCGTCGAACGGCTGTCTGACGCGGGGATCGAGATCGCGCGGCGAACGGTGGCCAAGTACCGCGAGGCCATGCGGATCCCGTCCTCGGTTCAGCGCCGCCGGGAGAAGACGATGTTGAGCAGGGTAGCCAGAACGGCTTGATGGCGGCTGCGGCATTCCCGACATAATGGGCTGTCAACGGTTCGACAGAGAAGGTAAATGCTGTTTCCGGACGTGATTTGACACGCGCTCCGGTAGCCTTCTAGCGTTGGTTCGAGGTCGCCCGGCGTGGCAGTGACCGCGTCGGGATCTTACTGCCCTCAGAACTCCAGATTGGAGCCGAAGATACCGCCATGTCGCTGCAAGTCACGGGCAAGAACATCAATGTCGGCGAGACTTTCCGGAGCTACGTCTCCGACAAGCTCGACGCGGCCATCGAGAAGTATCTGGGCAAGTTCCTCGCCGCCCACGTGCGGGTGGAAAAGGAGCGGGGCCGCTTCCTGACGAGCTGTTCTGTTCGGGTGCGGACAGGGCTGATGCTGGAGAGTTCGGGCGAGGGAACCGACGCCTATTCGAGCGCCGATGCCGCCTTTGAGCATTTGGAAAAACGCCTGCGGCGCTACAAGCGCAGGTTGAAGAATCGCCACCACGGCGACGCAGTGAATGGTGCGGAAGCGCACGGAGTCGAGGTCAACGATTTCGTCGTCGAGTTGTCCGACAAGGACGAAGGATCTGGCAAGAAGGCCAAAAAAGGTAGCGAAGACAGTCCGCTCATCATCGCGGAGAACGCCAGGACGCTGCTCAGCGTACCCGTCAGCGAGGCTGTCATGCGGTTGGACTTGACGGAGGAGCCCTTTTTGGTGTTTCGCAATGCTGGAAGCGGTGAGGTAAACGTCGTCTATCGCCGATCCGATGGCAACATCGGGTGGATCGATGCCGCGGCTTCCTCTGGGGCGGAAGATCGCCGCGGCAAGTCTTCCGGCGTGAAGTCTGGGTATGCGATGGCGGGGCTTGAACCATCGCTGAAGCAGTCGACGGGTGGTCGTTCTAAACGGAGTTCCTGATCCCCTGGCAATTCGGTGCCGGGGGACTTGTAGATGACCGTTTGGTCCTTTGGGGCAGATCGCTAGCCATGGAACTAACAGACCTGCTGACGCAGCGCGGGATCATTCCCACGCTGAAGGCCAAGACCAAGAAGCAAGCGCTTCAGGACTTGGCGGAGCTGGGTACCGTCGTGACGGGGCTGCCGACGCGCGATCTCGTCGAGGGGCTCATGCAGCGCGAACGGCTCGGCTCCACCGGGCTCGGCGGCGGCATCGCCATTCCCCACGCGAAGTTCAAGGGGCTCGACCGGATCCACTGTCTCGTTGCACGGCTCGATCAGCCGATTGCGTTCGAGGCGCTCGACAATGAGCCGGTCGATCTGATCTTCGTGTTGCTGGCGCCCGAGCACGCCAGTGGCGATCACCTCAAGGCGCTGGCACGGATCTCGCGGCTGTTGCGCGAGCCGAGCGCACTCGAACGCCTTCGGGCTGCGCGCGATTCGAAGACCCTGTATGCCGTTCTTACCCAACCCGTGACATCGCACGCCGCTTGAAGCTTTGGGCATTTGGGACGCTCCGACCAATAACTGCTGCGATTTGCAGGCCGACCTCGCGGTTCTCCTCCCCCCATTGTGGGGGAGGTGGCCCGTAGGGCCGGAGGGGGGAAGCCCAACGAAGATCGGGTGATTTGAGGCTCCCCCACCCCCGCCCCCTCCCCACAAAGGGGGAGGGGGGAAGCCCGAATTTCGATTTGGGTTTTGTTCGAAGCTGCCTTAGCCTGACTTTCTCACGCCGGTAGGCGCATCGGGGCGCCGACTCAGTCAAAGTTGTATTGCGACAACGACTTGAACCGAGCGCAGGCCGAGCCCCGATGCCGACACACTGTAGCCAGAGCGAGATGGACTTCGGAAGCTCCGGCGGGCGCAAACTTGTGGGCGCTTTCGACGGCGGCGCGATCACCTCGAACGGTGGCGTCGTGC
>CAMDMH010000219.1 GCA_945901835.1 Devosia equisanguinis
CGACCGCTATCTCGCATCCTACGAATGGCGCTTCAATCGCCGCTTCGATCTGGCCAAGAACATAGAGCGCCTCGCCCGCGTTGCGGTCGCAACCGCGCCACGACCCTACCGGTCGATCGCCGCGGTCAGGCCGGCAGAGGTGATGACGAGGTAATCACGTATATTGAAGCCAACTGAAATGATAATCTGGATGCTTGACCGATGGAAAGTATTCCCTTGAACCAAGCCAAAGAGCGGCTCGACGAGCTGGTGCACCGCGCCAGCCAAGGCGAGGATATCGTCATCGCCGATCACAACGGCGACCGCGTGCGGCTCCAGCCCGTGGCCAACATCGAGCAGCCCAAGGCCAAGCGCGTTCCAGGGCGATGGAAAGGGCGTATTCAGATTCCGGACGACCAGCTGCTCGAGCCACTGACCGAAGAGGAATTGGCTTGGTTGTCTGGCGAGAACAGCCCATGAGCCTCATACTCGATACCCACGTATTCTTCTGGTGGGTCACTGGCTCGGACAGCCTTCCTGCGCGCCACCGGGCACTGCTGGAAGCCAGCGAAGAGACCATCTATGTCAGTGCCGTGAGCTGGTGGGAGATCTCCGTCAAGGTCAAGATCGGGAAGTGGCCCGATGCTGCCGCACTCATTCCGAATCTCGAGCAGGCCATAGCGGACGAGGGTTTGGAACGTCTCGATCTCTCGATGAGCCAAGCCAAGCTGGCCGGTTCTCTAGATCTGGTGCATCGAGACCCGTTCGATCGTCTGCTCGCCGCGCAATCGATCCTGCTGCAAATGCCGATTGCGACCGTCGACCCTGCTTTGAAGCGGCTGGGCGCAGAGGTCGTCTGACCAGATCCTTCAGCGTGGACCTCGGCTTTCGACAGTCATATATCATCCTCCACAGAGCCGATGAACTCGAGGCGGTTGCCGAACGGGTCGTGGCAGAAGAAGCGGCGCAGGCCTTCGAGGTCGTCGGACCATTCGACCGATCCGCCGGCATCTTCGATGCGCTCGGCGAGTTCGTCGATACCGATGACGAGAACCGAGGGATGGGCCTTCTTTGCAGGGCGGAAATCCTGCTCGACGCCGCAGTGGATCTGCACCACCGCGCCGTCGCCGCCCGCGAACCATGCTCCGCCACGCCCGGCCAGCGAGACCGGCTTCGCCAGCTCCATCATACCGAGGACATCGACATAAAACGCGCGCGCCTTGGCTTCTCCGCCAGGCGGCATCGCGACCTGGACGTGATCGAGTGCGACGAAGTTCGTTCGTGCGAAAGTCATGGCTCTCGGCCCCTGCTTTCGATGCCGTGGGTGGTCAAGTCGGTCGTCATCGCTGAAAGCGCGCCGGCATCACGGCGCGTATTTCTGGACGGTATTCTCTATCGCGCCGAAGATGGAGTGGCCACCGGCGTCTTTCATCTCGATCCGCACCACGTCGCCGAACTTCAGGAACGGCGTCTTGGGCGCGCCTTCGAGGATCTGCTCCACCGTGCGCACCTCGGCGATGCAGCTGTAGCCGAGGCCGCCTTGCGAAACCGGGCGGCCGGGCGTGCCGCCGGGGCCCTTGTTCGACACGGTGCCCGAGCCGACGATCGTGCCGGCGGAAAGGGGGCGGGTCGTTGCCGCATGAGCGACGAGTTGGCCGAAATCGAACGTCATGTCGTTGCCTGCGTTCGGGCAGCCAAACGGCTTACCGTTGATCGTCAGTAGCATCGGGAGATGGAGCTTGGCATCGCGCCATGCCTCGCCCAACTCGTCGGGGGTGACGGCGACGGGCGAAAACGCGGTCGGCGGTTTGGAATGCAGGAAGCCGAAGCCCTTCGCCAGCTCGGGCGGCACGAGATTGCGCAGCGATATGTCGTTCACCAGCATAACCAGCTTGATGTGGCTGCGTGCGGCCTTCGCGTCGATGCCCATCGGGACGTCATCGACGATCACCGCGACCTCCCCCTCGCAGTCGATGCCCCAGGCCTCGTCGGCGAGCACCACGGGATCGCGGGGCGCGACCATCACGTCCGAGCCGCCCTGGTACATCAGCGGATCGACGAAGAACGATTTCGGCACCTCGGCGCCGCGGGCCTGGCGGACCAGCTCGACATGATTGAGATAGGCCGATCCATCTACCCACTGATAGGCGCGCGGCAGCGGGCTAGCGGCCTCGCGCTCGCGAAAGCGCACGGCGGCCGTGGTGCCATGCTCGAGGGTCTCGGCAAGGGCGCGCAACTGGGGCTCCGCGCGGGCCCAGTCATCGAAAGCGGCCTGCATCGTGGCTGCAACCGGCGCGGCGGAAACGCAACTGGTGAGATCCTTGGAGACGACGACGAGTTGTCCGTCCCGGCCACCCTTCAGAGATGCGAGCTTCATGCTGCGGTCCTTTCCGGCATTCGATGCGTTTGCGGAAACGATCGTAAGGCCCGAGTGCAGGAATGCAACATTCATAAAATGGCGCTCTAGCGTTCCGGTTCCGACATTTGCTTCCCCTTGCGGCACCGTCGGAGCAAATGTCGGAACCAAAAGGAACACTAGCAACATCAGGGCTATAGTTTAGCTTTTGCATCTGACGTTTGGTCGAGAGGCTAGCCGCGAGCGGGTACCAAACGTCTGATGCGCTACACTAGCGCCGGGCCACGGTCATGGCCTCGCTGGGTGGAAAGAATCGAAAGGGGTCAGCCCCGTAGGGTCTGACCCCGACGAACCGAATGACCGAAGGTATCAAGCGCGGCGAGCGTTGCTCTGGTGGGAATGTGCGTGCGTCTCCGCCTCGACGGCGTCGCCGGCGTTACGGCCGGATATCAACCAATAGACCCAGCCACCAGCCAGACCCGAGCAGAGATAGGCAATCGTGGCATACTGATTGACGATCGAGTTCGGGCCGTTGGTCTCACCCGAGTAGAGCGCGATGAAGCCGGCGATGGCGATCGCGATGCCTGCGAGAGCGTAGTACACCCAGCTACGAATGCTCTGCCACTCGCCAATGGCGGCTGCGACGAGAGCGAATGGCGCAGAAAAGACGGCGCTGTGGGTAGCGGCCAGTAGAACCTGCTCGAAGCTCCATGAGAGAGTGACCAGATCGTCGGTCAACACGTCGTTCGGGGTCGCAAAACCGAGCTGGATCAACGCGCCCGCAATACAAGCCAGCGCGAAACCAATGAGGACGCGCAACACCGACGTAATCATACCATTTCCTCCACGACCCAAACTTTCAATCCCAGGCTGGGAGCCTAGCGCGGGATCGCAGGTCGCTCAATGGCGGTCGCAACACTTCCTTAACCCCATCGAGGGAACAAGCCAGCCGGGCGAATGCGAGGCCTCATGCGTTCCGGCCGGCCAGGAACCAGTAGACCCAGCCGCCAAGGAACCCGGCGGTTGCGAACACCTGCCACACCAGGGTGGGCGGGATGATCGACGATATAGAGGCACCCGGCATCGCTTGGCCGTAGCGAGCCAGCAGGGGGACGGCGGCAAAAGCAAGTCCGCCACCCACAATGTAGAAGAGCCAGGAACGGATCCGGGCGACCTCGCCCACCACGACGACGAGAACCGCCGGAATGATCGTCAGTCCGGACATCAGAACCTGGCCCTGCCGGAGCAGGTCGAAGATCGCGCCGAGCGAATCGGAATCCTGTCCGCGCCCGGCCATGGCCTCGACAAGCCGCTCCTTGGCGATGAAGACGAGGAAGAAGACGGTGCCGGCGGCCGAGATCACGAAGGCGAGCGGCACCCAGACGAGGCGGCCGAGGGTCGAAAAGAACATGATGGATTCCCCGTTGGTCAGGCCCCAAAGGTAACGCTGGCACATCGTCAGCTGCCGGGCTTCGGCCTCCCACCTCCGCCCGGCCTACGTACGCTCGCTTGCCTTGAGCTTGACGCTCTCGGAGCGAAGCTGCCCGCAGGCCGCCAGGATATCGCGACCGCGCGGCGTGCGCACGGGGCTCGCATAGCCTGCGTTGTTGACGATTTCTGCAAAGCGCTCGATCTGGCCCCAGTCCGAGCACTCGTAGTCCGTTCCCGGCCAGGGATTGAACGGGATCAGATTGATCTTCGCAGGAATGCCCGACAGCAGTTTGACGAGCGCGCGGGCATCGGCTGGACTGTCGTTGACGCCCTTGAGCATCACATATTCGAACGTGATGCGACGGGCGTTTGAGACGGCCGGATAGTCGCGACAGGCCTGCAAAAGCTGGGCGATCGGGTACTTCTTGTTGATCGGCACCAGCTTGTCGCGAAGCTCGTCGTTGGTCGCGTGCAGCGAGATCGCGAGCATTGTGCCGGCCTCGTCGCCCCAGCGCGGGATCTCCGGGACGACACCGGACGTCGACAGCGTGATGCGGCGCCGCGAGATGGACAGTCCTTCGCCGTCCGACGCCACTTCCATCGCGCAGCGGACGTTGTCGAAGTTATAGAGCGGCTCCCCCATGCCCATCAGGACGATGTTCGTAATCTTGCGATCGGCTATGGGCAGGAGCCGGCCGTCACCCGGAGGTGACGCGCCCGGCCAATCGCCGATCCGATCGCGTGCGAGGAGGATCTGGCCGACGATCTCGTGGGCTTCGAGGTTGCGCACCAGCCGCTGCGTACCGGTATGGCAGAACGAGCAATTCAGCGTGCAGCCGACCTGCGAGGAGATGCACAGCGTGCCGCGATCCATCTCGGGAATGTAAACGGTCTCGATCTCCGGGGCGCGCGCTTCGTGGCCGAGACGGGGTAGGCGGAGCAGCCATTTGCGCGTGCCATCGGTCGACACCTGCTCGGTGACGATCTCGGGCCGGTCGAGGGAGTAGTTCGCCTCCAGCTTGGCGCGGAGGTCCTTCGACACATCGGTCATCGCGGCGAACGTGGACACGCCGCGGACGTAGAGCCAGCTATAGAGCTGGTTGACGCGCATCCGCGTCTGCTTTGCGGGCACACCGATCCTGTCGAGCGCGGCGGTCAGCCCGACACGATCCATTCCAGCGATGGTCGGCAGCGCGGGCACCGCCGCCACGGGGAAAGCGTGGGGCGCGCCGGGCGGCGTGTTGTCCAGGACCAGGGTCATGAGCGGGATTTAGCGGCGCGCGGGCCTGGCGGCAAGGGCAAGCACGAAATCATCTCATTCCCTGAAGCGTTCGCGGCCTCGTCGAGCGGACAAGGCACATCAGTCTGTTCTTCCGCTCGACGGTATCAGTCTTTGGTGATCGCCGCGATACGCCGGTGGACCCGGGCGAGGAACCGTTCCCGCTGGGCTAGAGAACTGCGGTCGATGCCATAGAGGGCCAGCCAGAACCGCTCGATGCGGCGGCCCGGGAGAAGCCGGGAAAGACCGCGCATCAGCACTTTGCGGTTCGGATTGCCCATATAAAGCCGGGTGAACCAACCAGGCGCGCCGGTCGTGGTGACGACACCGAACAGCCGGATGTTCCCGAGCAGCGGACGGATCGCCTGGGGGCCGAACTCGAAGGCTACGCCCGGCAGCCAGACGCGGTCGAACCAGCCTTTGAGGATCGCCGGCATGCCGTACCACCTGGACGGAAAGACGAAGATGACGCCTTCCGCCCACCGGAGCCGTTCGACATCACGCGCAACTGCATCGGCATGGCGGGGACGGTATGGTATGCGAGGCGCTCCTCACGGGTTAGTGCCGCCTGAAAACCTTCGGCATAGAGATCGCAGAAATCGACCTGATGGCCGCCCTCAGCCAGGGCTGCAAGCACGGCATCGCGGAGGGCGGCGGCGTAGCTCTGCTCGACGGGATGGGCGTAGACGAGAAGAATGCGCACCGCGTGTTGCCTCCATCGCTCAGCCATCGGCTGTGTGCCGGACGGTTCCAGATTGCCACTTGTAGCAGCCGCGCCAACCCGGTATTTCATGCCGGCGAGCGGCATTCGATAAGGTGCCATGGTTACCATGGCTCGTCATGGGAACTCGCCGCACTGGTCGCCGGCTTAGCTCAGGGGTAGAGCAGCGGTTTTGTAAACCGTTGGTCGGGGGTTCAAATCCCTCAGCCGGCACCAACGCAATACACTGGAGCCACTTGCAAAATAGTCCCAGCGCGCCGGA
>CAMDMH010000220.1 GCA_945901835.1 Devosia equisanguinis
CCTTGGCTTCGCCGCGCACGTCCATGCCGCCGACGCAGGTCGCGACGCGCGCGCCCGTCTCGGCATAGAGCCAGGCGAGTTCCCGCTGCACCTGCAGCGCAAGCTCTCGCGTCGGCGCGATGATGAGTGCCAGCGGCGCGCCCGCCGGCCCGAACCGTTCCTCGCCGGCAGACAGCAGCGCAGGTGCGATGGCCATGCCGAATGCGACGGTCTTGCCTGAGCCCGTTTGGGCGGAAACGAGCAGATCGCGGGTGGCGGAATCCGCCTCCAGAACGGCGGTCTGAACGCTCGTCGCAGCGTCGTAGCCACGCTTGGCCAAGGCGCGGGCAAGCGCCGGATGCGTCGAAGAAAAGGTCATGATGTGATTGGCTTTTTCGGTGTGCGCGGGGCCGGCTGCATGCCCATTTGGGTGCATGTACAGATCTGGCCCGGCGAGGAAGCTGCCTCTATGTACCTGTTTTTCTTCGAGACAGCCAGCCAAACCCGACGTCCGCGGCAATGCTGCACCTGCGTGATGCAGAACTTCAACGGAAATGGTAAGCGCCAGGCGGCGGCCAAGCCTCGACCAGGCCCGACCGGCAAGACCGCGACGGGTCGGCACTGCCCGGCTTTCCGCCGATTCCGGCGTTGGCGGCCCGCGGATTCGATTGGATTTGATTCAATTGCCGGCCAGCCCCGGTAAGGAACGGGAAATCCCGTTTCTGGTTCACAATTGATTGCCGGTGCCGGACTGCATATTCCTAATTTATCACTATTATTTGGACGTGAAACGATGACACCAAAGCAATATAGCGGTAATGCGCTGAGCCGGGTCATGACCGATCCCGCTCTCGCCTCCTGCGGCCTCGCCGCCGAAATGGCGGGCGTTCGCAGCATCAGTGTGACGCGGCACGGCCGGTTTGTCGGCGTCTGGCGCCAGACGCTCGGGTCCTTCGACTGGTACCCGGCCGGCTACAACCAGCCGCAGGCCCGCCTGCCGACGGCCGACCACGTCTCCCGCTTCATGATCTCGACGTTCGCCGCCAGCTGACTGTTGGACGCTGCGCGTTTTCCCTCCCCCCTCGTGGGGCCCCTCCCCCGTCGTGGGCGAGGCGGCCCGTAGGGCCGGAGGGGAGAAGCCAAACGGATCAGTTTGCTCCCACTCCCGCCCCCTCGCTACAAAAGGAGGGGGCGAAGCCTATGTGCCCCGCCGGGTACACCGCAGCGCCCAAGGCCTCACCGAACGTGATTGTGGTCAACGGTCGTCGCGCGCCTGATCCATCAGCACCTTCGACTGGCCGCCGTCGATCTCGATCTGCGTGCCGTTGACGAAGTGCGCCAGCGGCGAGGCGAGGTAGCATACGAGGTTGGCGACCTCCTCGACTTCCGCGATTCGCCCGAGTGGGATCGACTTCGGCGCCAGCGTATCGGCCTTCGCCTCCGAGATCTTCATGTCCCGCGCCATCGCCTTGACGAGACCGGCCCACCGCTCAGTGCGGACAGGTCCCGGATTGACCGCGCACATGGAAATGTTGTGCTTGCCGTATTGGCCCGCGAGCGACTTCGTCAGGTTCTGGCCGGCCGCGTTGGCCGCACCCGGTGCGATCTCCCAATAGCTGTCCTTCACGCCGTCGTTGCCGATCAGGTTGACGACCCGGCCGCCGCCCTGTGCGACCATGATCGGCAGCGTGTGCTTGAGGCAGCGCACGTAGCCCATGAACTTGAGCTGCAACGCCTGCATCCATGCTTCCTCCGACAGGAACTCGATTACGCCGCCGGGCGCCGAGCCCGCGTTGTTGACGAGGATGTCGATCCGGCCGAGCGCTTCGTGGGACTTCTTGATGAAGTTCTCCGCGTCCTTCGCGCTGGTCAGGTCGGCCGGGATCGCGATGATCTTGCGGTTCGTCGCGCGCGCGATCTCCGCCGCGGTCGCTTCGAGCGGCTCCTTGCGCCGCGCGCAGATCGCGACGTCGCAGCCCTGCTCGGCCAGTGCCTTCGCGATGCCTTTTCCGATGCCTTCGCTGCCGCCGGTGACGACGGCCTTTTTGCCGTCGAGCTTGAGATCTAGTGCCATGGGGTCTCTCCTGGGTGCCGATCATAGAGCCTAAGCGGCGACGAGGACCATGGTCAACGACCTGGGCCCACGACCTGGGCCCGGCACGACCTGAGCCGTGCAAATGAGGCAGGACATCCAATTGTCCGAGCCGCCTCATCCAACGGCTTTGGAGTTGGCGCCGATCCGCAGCCACGCTCTGGCTGGGCGAGGATGCTGTGGCGCTTTGGCAGCGCGTGGGCAGACAATCCGATCGATGACAGAAAATTGCCGTCGTAAAAGTTGAGGTTTACAATCTTAGGTATATAACGCCGCCCACGCCGTTTGCTTAAGAACGGTCGTAAGTGGCTATCGGGCAGAGCACGTCTGGAGGGGCGGGCTGGAAGTGTCACATTTCGGTCCTTCTGTCCTGGCCGAAGTGTGCGGCCTTTGAGGTCTTGTTGGTGGCGCTGCGCGTTGGGCCTCATCGCTAGTAGAACGGACTCCGCTGGGTGTTCGCGCGTCGAGGCAGCAAGCAGGGGACGCCCGGCAGCCGGGGGCAATACTGCCTCGCGCTGGCGCTCGCCTGGGCGGCTTCGGTATTGGTGTCCGCGTGCTCTGCGATAAGGCCTCCCAACAACCTCAACAATCAACTCTATGCGCCCGAGGCGACGATCGATGCGCGGTCGCGCGTCAGCTCGCGGACCGACGACCCGTCCTGCCCGGCTGCCGGCCATCAGCGCTCGATGCTGTCCGCGAAGAGTGCCATCTCCGGTAGCAAGCCGAAGCGGAAGCCGTCGATGCGCTTCTCGGCCGGCGATAGGATCAATGTCCTGGTTTTTGGCGCTCCCGAGTTTTCGGGTGACTACGTGATCGGCGCGGACGGCACCATCACAGTTCCCTACTCCGGCACCGTCCTGGCTGAGGGAACGACGGGCGATGAGCTTACGAGGTTGATCCAGCAGGCTTATTTGTGCGCGGGAGTGTTTTCGGCGGAAGGCGCGAGGATCACGGTTCGTACGGTCCAGTTCGCCCCGGTGAACATCACCGTGTCGGGTGCGGTGTTCATGCCGGGCCGCCATGCGATCGGCGGCATCAAGGACTCCGACAAGTCGGACCGCGTACTGAACCGTTTCGGCGACAGCCCTATGGAGCGTTTCGTACCTGCCGCGTTGCGCGCTGCCGGTGGCGTGCGCCCCGACGCCGACATTTCCGCGATCCGCCTCGTTCGCAACGGCAAAGAGACGAGGCTCGACTGGCGCGGGGCGATCACCGGCGCGCAGGTCGACGACCTGGGGCTCGTCGAGGGCGATCACATCCAAGTCGATGAAAGTCCCTGCTTTCAGTCGGCGCTCGTGCGGCCATCGCAGATAACCCCACCTGGCATCCGCGTCGTCTATTCGAACCTTTCGGCGCCGGCCTTTAGCAACGCCGGCACGATCCAGAGCCATCTGTTCGCCGGCAGCGTTCCCTACGGCACACGCCTGCTGCAGGGCGCCGTGCAGGCGAATTGTGTCGGCGGCTCATTGGCAACCAACGCCCGCCGCCACATCGTCTTGATCAGCCGCAATCCGCGCACCCAGGAGACGGAGGTCATTCAGCGCTCGGTGGAAGATCTCGTGCGCAGTGCCGACCGCGACACGATCAACCCTTTCCTGATGCCCGACGATGCCATCGCCTGCTACGACAGCGACGTCAGCGAGTTCAAGGAGGTCATGAGCCTCCTGCAGGCGACATTGGCCCCGGTCAGCACGGCGACCGGCATCTTCAGGGCCTTGCAGTGATGCCGCTCCCGCCCCACCCATTTTGCTTCACCGCGCGCATCATGCCTGCCCGAAAATCGCGCAGAACACGCTTGGACATGCGCTTTACACATTTCAGCGAAGCGTGTTAGCCAATCTGTATCGGTAGAAGCGGTCAGCCGGCGATCGATGCGTCTCGCATCGGGTGCGGTGGGAGATTGCCGGTCGCGCGATGCTGGCTGCATCGGCGCTCGGGACACCGCAGGCCAACCTCAGCCTTCTCGAGCAGCCATGCTGCCTGTCGTCGCTCTGGCCATTCGTCTCTCGGGCGAGTGCGCTGCGCCGTAATTTCAGGCAGGAGAGGCCCCATGATCTTCGATATGAGCTGCTATCCCACCGAGGTCGTCGACTACGCGTGGCAGCACGACGGAGACCCCTTCACGGGCGAGCGCCTGCTCGCGATGATGGACGGCCCATACTGGGTCAACGGCAAGCCCCGCCGCGTCGACAAGGCTTTCATCCAGCCGCCGCAGGGCAACACCGTCCACACCTGGCTCGACGGCGACATCCACGGCCGCGAGGCGATCGACCACTACACGCGCTACACGCTGGAGTTGACGAAGAAGTATCCCGACCGGTTTTACGGCTGCTTCGTCTACAACCCGCGCTGGGGCGTCGAGAACGGCGTGCAGGCGATCGAGGACTACGCGACGAAGCACAATTTCAAGATGGTGCAGTTCCAGGCGAACATGCACGCCTACCGGCCCGACCGCGCCAAGGATTGGATCCGCCCCGCGCTGAAGAAGTGCGAGGAGCTGGGGCTGCTCGTGAAGCTGCATACCGGCGACGGCCCCTACTCGATCCCCAACGAGTGGACGCCGATCATCTACGAGTTCCCGAAGGTCAACTTCGTCATGGCGCACTTCGGCGTGCAGACCGGCGGCGTCTACTGCTTCGAGCCGTTCCAGCTCGCAATGGACAACGCGAACGTGTTCTGCGAGTCCGGTTGGTGCCTGCAGAGCCGCATCGTCGAGTTCGCCAAGGATCTGCCCAAGCACAAGATCATGTTCGGCACCGACACGCCGCCCAACGAGCCGGGCATGTGGATCCGGCTGCTCGAGGTGCTCTGCCACGAGCCGCCGCAGGGCATGAACCTCGACGAGGATACGCTCGAAGATTACCTCGGCAACAACCTCTGCCGGATGATCGGCATCGATCCGACGCCGCCGCCCAAGGACAAGAAGGAAGCCGAGGCGCGGCTGAAGGATACGTATGCTGGAATCCGTAGGGCGGGTTAGCGCATCGTAACCCGCCGTCTTCCACGACATTCGATGAATCGGCGGATTACGCGCATGGCGCTAATCCGCCCTACGACGAAGAGAGCCACCATGATCATCGACACCCATCTCCACCCCACGAACCTCGTCGACGAGGCTTGGCGCCACACCGGCATGCCCTTCAACGGCGAGCGCATGTTGAAGATGATGGACGGCCCGTACTGGATCAACGGCAAGCCGCGCCGGGTCGACATGGGCTTCATCCAACCGCCGCCCGGCAACACCGTCTATCGCGAAGGCGGCCGCTTCGGCCGCGAAGGCATCCGCGATTACATGAAGTACATCGCCGACCTCTGCGAAAAGTACCCGGATCGCTTCATCGGCAACTTTGCCTATAACCCGCGCTTCGGGCCCGAGAACGGTGCGGCGGAACTCGAGTTTCATCACAAGGAGTACGGCTTCAAGATGGTGAAGCTGCACGCCAACATGCACAACTACCGGCCCGATCGCGCGCTCGACTGGCTGCGCCCCGCGATGAAGGTGTGCGCCAAGTACGACATCGTCGTGCTTATCCACACCGGCGACGGCCCCTATACGATCCCGACGCAGTTCTATCCGATCATCCGCGAGTTCCCGATGGTGAAGTTCATCATCGGCCACTTCGGCATCCAGACGGGCGGCAACTACTCGTTCGAGGCGTTCTGGATGGCGATGGACACGCCCAACGTCGTCTGCGAGTCAGGCTGGTGCTTCCAGGCGCGCATCGTGGAGTTCGCCAAGCAATTGCCCAAGCACAAGATCGTATTCGGCACCGACAGCCCACCGAACGAGCCGGGCATGTGGCTGCGCGAGCTCGAAGTGCTGTGCAAGCCGCCGCCACACGGCCTCAACCTCGACGAGGATGCGCTGGAGGACTACATGGGCAATAACATCGCCCGCATGGTCGGTATCAAGACGACGCCGCCGCCCAAGG
>CAMDMH010000221.1 GCA_945901835.1 Devosia equisanguinis
GTACTGCTTCAGGATGGTGTTCTTGGTCGACAGGTAGACCGGATAGTTCTTGGTGAGACCATAGTTGAACGAAGCGCGCGCGAACTCGACGATGGACTCGTCGAGATTGTACATGGCCATCGTCACGCCAGAGCCGGGCGCCTTGAAGACTTCGCGCTCGATCACCTTGCCGTCTTCGCCGACGAACTTGATCGAGAGGGTGCCTGCAGTCGGGAACTTGAAATCGGTCGCGCGGTACTGATCGCCGAAGGCATGGCGGCCGATGACGATCGGCTGCGTCCAGCCCGGCACGAGGCGCGGGATGTTCTTGCAAATGATCGGCTCACGGAAAATCGTGCCGCCGAGGATGTTGCGGATGGTGCCGTTCGGCGAGCGCCACATCTCCTTGAGGCCGAACTCCTGCACGCGGCCTTCGTCGGGCGTGATGGTGGCGCACTTGACGGCGACGCCGTGCTTCTTGGTGGCGTTGGCGCTGTCGATCGTGATCTGGTCGCCGGTCTTGTCGCGCATCTGCACCGACAAGTCGTAGTACTCGAGCTTCAGGTCGAGGTACGGGTGGATCAGCTTGTCCTTGATGAATTGCCAGATGATGCGGGTCATCTCGTCGCCTTCCATCTCGACGACCGTACCTTCGACCTTGATTTTGGACATGTGAGGAGCCGCCATATGTGAGCTGGAAATGCCCGATGTTGCGGTGCAACTAGATCCGTGGCGTGCTCTATAGCACCGGAGGTCAAGGCGTCAAAGCTGCGACAAGTAATGCGGCGCCTTGACCTGCTGACCCTGGATGTGGTGCATCAGGAACAAAGTTGCCTGGCTATCTCATCGGAACTGCTCAAGTCGAACAAGCTTTCACGGTGAGGCGCATGTGTCTCAAATCGCAGACCTCATCCGGCGCTTGGCCGCCGCACGAAACGTTGCCGTGTCGCAGCACGCTGCCAGCCTGTTCCGCAATCGCGGCATCCTGCTTGCTGATATAGTCGGCGGTGCAGCTTCGGGTGAGGTCATTGAGGATTACCCTGACTTCCACAAGGGCGCGGCGCTATTGATGTTGCAACACGATGGCGGTACCGCCCCGCTTCATGTAGTTTGGGGCATAGAGGCTGGAACATCGGAACCAGCCGTGCTCGTGACGGCTTATCGACCGGACCCAAGCCAGTGGAATGGCGATTTCAGGACGCGACGCCCATGACGAACACCACAACGAAGACCGAAACACCATCCACAGAGATCGTGCGAGAAGGGCGTTACGTCGCCGAGGTCGACGTGACGTTGATCGAGACCCACGGCGGCTGGTCGCCCTATCTTTCGCTGGTCGACGCCGAAAAAATCGAAGCTGTGTCGCTCGCGTTGAAGCGAGGGGACGTCGCAACAGCACGGGTGCTGGGCGGGCGTGTGTACGAATTGCGGGAAGTGACGGTTTGAGGCTAGACGTTTCTTGGGTTCGAAGCTCCCTGGCAGAGCCGGCGTGAGCTATCAGGTGTCCAGTGTTCCCCATGCCCTATCAAACCGACAATGCTTCAAGTCGGTTGGCACAATCCAAAACTGAATTAGGCAATCTTGAAAAAACAGCTCCCCGAGACTGCTGTGTTCGAACTGCATCAATAGTTGGCGTCCCTCTGATCGGGCCAGTTGTCCCTCAAATTGGAAAACAATCGGGGCGCCGAACATTTGCAGCGCTTCGACGGGGCCGGCCGCAACCCCGCCGCGTCCTCGATCCTCACCCAAGTTGGAATTCGCTTCTTCCCAGAACGTTTCGACAACCTCCGGCCGCAGATGGACGACAGGAAAACACTTCAGCCTGCTGAACATCATGGGCGGAACAGCGGTAGGCAATTCACGATCCGCGCCCGCAGTATTCGAATAGTAGACCCTCGACCGAGCCTTCCAGTAGTTGATGTGTTTGAGGGGTGAATCTTCGGGCGTCGGGTCCGTGTCGACACCTTCACCAAGGTGCATGAAGAAATAAAGCATACCATAGCGGGGTAAAGCCGCGTCATCCGGACTTTGGGGCAGAGGTGTGGGTGGCAGTGCAGCGAGGTCGATCTGTCCCAAGAAATGGAATGGAATATTCGTTCGCGACTGTGTGGGCCAATGGATTTCACCGGGTAGCGACGGCAGCCCACCCAGGCGACTTTGGGAAACGGACTCATCTGCACGGAACAATATCGCCGGCTCCAAACGCCTCTCGTGCTTATCTGGAGCAATTGCCATAGTGGGTCCGTCAAAGGCGGTGAGGAAGAAAGTCGTTGACCGACAGGTTGACCTGATCGGGAGTAGCGTTGACCTGCCAGAGAGAGTAGCAGGGTCGACGGCAGAACAAAAAACCGTTGACGCGAATAAGGATCGAGCGGTTCACAGTTTCGTTGTCAAGCACCGCCGTTGCGGTGTCAGACCCGGAGGGTCTGACACCGATGCATTCGTGCTTCAAAGCCCCGCCAACGCCTCGTTCAACGTGTTGCTCGGGCGCATCGCGGCGGAGGCCTTCTTGTCGTCGGGGAGGTAGTAGCCGCCGGTGTCGACGGACTTGCCTTGAGCGGCGATCAGCTCCGCGTTGATCTTGGCTTCGTTCTTGGCGAGCGTTTCGGCCAGCGGCTTGAATCGCTTCTGAAGCTCCGCATCCTTGGTCTGGGCCGCCAGCGCCTGCGCCCAGTACAGGGCGAGGTAGAAGTGGCTGCCGCGATTGTCGATCTCGCCGACCTTTCGGGCGGGATTGCGGTTGTTGTCGAGGAACTGGCCGATGGCGGTATCGAGCGCCTCGGCTAGGACCTGCGCCTTGTCGTTCTTGAAGGTCTGCGCCAGATGCTCGAGCGAGGCACCGAGGGCGAGGAACTCACCGAGTGAGTCCCAGCGCAGATAGCCTTCCTGCTGGAACTGCTCGACGTGCTTGGGCGCCGAACCGCCGGCACCCGTTTCGAACATTCCGCCGCCTGCCAGTAGCGGGACGACCGAGAGCATCTTGGCCGAGGTGCCGAGTTCCATGATCGGGAACAGGTCGGTCAGGTAATCGCGGAGAATGTTGCCGGTGACCGAGATGGTGTCCTGGCCCTTGCGGATGCGCTCGAGCGAGAACTTGATCGCGTCGACCGGGGCGAGGATGCGGATATCGAGACCCGTGGTATCGTGATCCTTCAGGTAGGTCTCGACCTTCTTGATGAGCTGCGCGTCGTGCGCGCGGCCCTTGTCGAGCCAGAACACGGCCGGGGTGTTGGTGAGGCGCGCGCGGCGGACACCGAGCTTGACCCAGTCCCGCACGGCTGCGTCCTTCAGTTCGCACATGCGGAAGATGTCGCCGGCCTCGACGGGACGTTCCAGCAGCACCTTGCCGTCGTCTGTGACGACGCGGACCGTGCCGCTCGTGGCCACTTCGAACGTCTTGTCGTGGCTGCCGTATTCCTCGGCCTTCTGCGCCATCAGGCCGACGTTCGGCACTGAGCCCATGGTCTTCGGGTCGAACGCGCCGTTGGCTTTGCAGTCGTCGATAGCCGCCTGGAACAGTCTCGCGTACGAACGATCCGGGACCACGGCCTTGGTGTCATGCAGCTTGCCGTCCGGGCCCCACATGCGGCCGGACTCGCGGATCATCGCCGGGATCGATGCGTCGATGATGAAGTCGCTCGGCACATGCAGGCCGGTGATGCCCTTGTCGGAATTGACCATGGCGAGGGCCGGACGCTTCGCATAGACGGCTGCGATGTCGTCCTTGATCGCCTTCTTCTCGGCTTCCGGCAGCGTCTCGATCTTGGTCAGCAGATCGCCGAAGCCGTTGTTGAGGTTGACGCCGAGCTTATTCAGCGTCGCGGCATGCTTCTCGACCACATCGGCGAAGTAGACAGAGACGGCATGGCCGAACACGATGGGATCAGCGATCTTCATCATGGTCGCTTTGACGTGCAGCGAGAACAGAACGCCTTGCTTCTTGGCGTCCTCGATCTGCTCGGCGAAGAAGGCGCGCAGTGCCTTGCGGCTCATCACGGCGGCGTCGATGATCTCGCCGGCGTCGATCTGGGTCTTCGCTTTCAGCACAGTTGTCTTGCCATCGGTGCCGGCCAGCTCGATGCGAACGTTGGTCGCGGTGGGGATCGTGGTCGCGATTTCCGAGCCGAAGTAATCGCCTGATGACATGCAGGCGACATGCGACTTGGAGTCCTTGCTCCAAACGCCCATCTTGTGCGGGTTCTTGCGGGCATATTGCTTTACGGCGGGAGCAGCGCGGCGATCGGAATTGCCTTCGCGAAGGATCGGGTTGACGACGCTGCCGAAGACCTTGAGGTAGCGCGCCTTGATGTCCTTTTCGTCATCCGTGGTCGGGTTGTCTGGATAATCGGGGACGTTGTAACCCTTGCTCTGCAGTTCCTTGATCGCGGCCCGGAGCTGCGGGATCGAGGCTGAGATGTTGGGCAGCTTCATGATGTTGGCTTCGGGCTTCAGTGTGAGCTCGCCGAGCCAGGTGAGGTCGTCGTTGATCCGCTGCTCCGGCTTCAGCCGCTCGGGAAAGCTTGCGACGATGCGGCCGGCCAGCGAAATGTCCTTAAGCTTCACGGAAACACCCGCCGCGCCGACGAACGCTTCGACTATCGGGAGGAGGGAATAGGTCGCGAGCGCCGGGGCCTCATCGACTTTCGTCCACATGATTTCGAGTTTCGACATGCTAGCACCTCTGGTCATCGTGAATGTTCGAGCCGACCGGAAACGGATCATGGACGGGTGCGGGGAATGCCTGCCCTTACCCTCGAATGAGTTGTTCACGGCGCGGAAACCGCCAACCGGGGGTCCGGCTGACGGGAATACTGGGCGCGCCTATAGCATTCGTATTGCGCAGGTAAAAGCCTGACGCTTGATTTCGGTCACCAGGGCAAGTGGCGCGGCGGCTCGGCCAGTCTGGCTCGGCCAGTCTGGCTCGGTCGTTCAGGCTGGGGCCGCCCGGCGGGGGAGCAGATCCGCAAGCCTCAGGTGCTCACGGACCTCGTACAGGACCGTGCCGAGGAGGAACATACTGCCGAGGAAGCCCATCGGCAGCTTGATGGTCATCATGAGGACCACGAGGGTGTTGACGGCGAGGAGGACGATGGCCTCGCGCTTTTCGAGGTGCGTCGAGAGCCAGTGCCGGAGGAGGAAGGCCTGGGCGATGGCCAGCAGGGTCAGATCGTAGACGAACACGTAGGGGCTGACGAGGGTGGCGGCGACGATCAGGAATGCCGCCTTGAGAGCGTAGGGGGCGGTGCTACGCCAGACGACGGCGGTCAGGACGACGAGCGCGGCGGCCAGTGCGATCTGTAACGACATGGCAATGGCTTTCGGTACGCCCGACGTAGCGAGGAAGCCGTAGGCCGATTGCAGCTTGTTGGTGACCGAGAAGCCTTCCGTCGCGACCTCCGTGCAGAAGCGGGCGAGGTTCTCGGAAAACGCCAGCCAGGGCTCCAAGCCGAACAGGGCGAGGGCGGACAGGGCCGTGATTGCCACGGTGGCTGCTGCTGAAACGAAGGCCCGCCACTGTCCGGCTGCTGCCAGCGCCACGGGCAACAACAAGCCGAGGTGTGGCTTGTAGGCGAGTGCGCCGAGCAGGATCCCGGCGATGACGGGGCGGGTCGGGGCGAGGAGCAGGCCGCTGCCCATCAAGGCTGCCGTGAGGAAGCCGTTCTGCCCGGCGACGATGTTGGCGAGCGTGACGATCATCGCGCCGAGCCAGACCGCGCCCTGCCAGCGGCCGACGATGCTCGCGCACGAAGTGAGATAGAGTGCGAACGTGATACCGATCCAGGCCAGTAATGCTGGGACATAGGGCAGCGCCGCGAACGGTGACATCACGGCGAGAAACATCGGCGGATACGGGAACGGGAACTGCTGCGCGGTGCGGCCGATGGCGCGCGACATCGCTTCGGCGTGGGCGGTCCAGTCGTAGGCGAGTGCGGCGTTGCCTTCGAGCGCGAGACGACCAGCACCATAGAGCGCGGTGAAGTCCGTGAAGGCGAGCTGGCCCTTGTCGTCGATGAGCCAGCCGCC
>CAMDMH010000222.1 GCA_945901835.1 Devosia equisanguinis
GAGGGCACCGGGCGGGGCCTTCCCAGCGAGCAGGACCTCGACGGTAAGGATCTACCTTAGATCGAAGTAGATGCGACGGCCTCGTGCGGCCAGCGGCCGGGCGCGTCCGCTGGCGCGGCGTTGTTGGGCCAGGAGTGCTCCAGAAGTTCGTTTAAGTTCGCGCGAGCCCGCGCATGAGACTAGGGTAAAGCCTAGGGCGAGAAATCTGTATTAATATTTTTCTCTTTAAATACAGTATGTTATAGAAATATTTGGCGGATGGGGAGGGATTCGAACCCCCGATACCCTTGCGAGCACGCCGGTTTTCAAGACCGGTGCCTTAAACCACTCGGCCACCCATCCAACTCGAGAATGAACCGCCTATCCGATTGCCGGCCCCTTGAAAAGGGTGCTGGTTGACAAAAGCCGTTGAGGGAACCGCAGCTCTCACCGGCACTTCCTCGGTTCCGGGCGGTCATCCGGCATCTTCACGACAGGTGCCCGGCCAACGGTTTGTCCCCCGTATCCTCCGTATCCCCAGTCTCGGCCCAAGCACGACGAGAACGGCACCACCAAAACTCAATGCAGCCGCCGCCCGAACGCCAGGATTGCCGCCAGGGGCGCAACGAAGCCGATTACGATCACGATAACCATAAGGGTCGGCAGCAGCGTGTAGTCGCCGCGCGGGATCACGAACATCTCATTGAGATACTTGGTCGACAGGCTGCCGGCGACCAGCGCGAGGTTCATCAGCGATGCCATCAGCGCGAACCAGCTTGCACGGCGGCCGGCAGGTGCATAGATCGCGATCAGTGTAAGCATCGGGATCATGCTGAGTTGCGCGAACGGCGAGGATGCGGCCGCGTCGAGCAACGCGATACCGTGCGCACCGAACCCGAGATAGCGCTCCGTCCATTGGTAGGCGCCGAACACGAGGGCGAGGTTGGGCAGACCAAGCACCGTGTTGACGATCGTGAGCCACAGCAGAACACGCGCTACCGGGTGGCGCGTGATCGCGTCGGAGAACAGCCACATGCCCACCAGCGCGAAGCCCGTTCCGATCTGCGCGAGCGTGCCCAGGAACACCTCGTCGAATTTAAGGACGTCGATCTCGAACCACGTATAGGGCGCGCCGACCGAGGGCATCGCGCGGAACACGAAGATGATCACGGCCGCGATCGCGATCATCCGCTGGGTCGCAGGAGCGAGATCGCCGACCACGCGCCGCAGCATGACGACGACGACGGTCATCGAGACGAGGAATACGATCTCCTGGCCGTAGGCGACATTGCCGAACGCCATCGCCACCACGAACACGCCGAACGCGAGACCCCCGCCGAGAATGCGCCAGTCTATAGGACGCCGCTCCACCGGTCCGATGTGCACGAGTGCCGCGCCGCTCGCCGAGACGACAGGCACGACGAGCGCCAGCAGGAACACCGTCGAATAGGGCAGGAAGCTCGCGAGCCATCCTCCAAGCCCGGCGACGATGAAAGCACCGATCGACAACGAAAGACGGCCCAGCACCTGCACCATGCCGAGATCGGCATCGATGTCCGCTTGCGGTCGCGGACTGCCGTCGTCGTTGGTGCGCGACACGACCTCCGTGCTCATGGCGTCGGCGACCACATCCTGCAACACGACGCCGACGGTGATCAGCAGCGACGCGAGCTTGTAGGCGCTTTCGGGTTTCCAACCCGGAAGTCCGGGACCTGCCGCGGCGGCCAGCAGCACGAGCCCGACGGCCACCATCCCTGCGCCGATATAGACATACGCGCGGCGCTGCGACCCCGCCACGGTGACGGTATCGACCAACTCGCCGAATACCATCTTTATGGTCCACGGCAGTGTCAGCCATACGCCGAGCGAGGCGAGTTCTGCCGCACTGAGCGTCAACTGCTTCTTGACCCAGAAGCTCTCGGCGATCGCGGTCAGGCCAAGCGCGCCGTAAGCGAAATAGACCATCAGTAGAGGCACATATTCGATGCGGAACGCCCGTATCGGATTGAGCAGCGCCTTCTCCAGTTGCGCCTTGAGATAGGCGCGGTTCCATATGGAGATCGGCTCGGCGGCATCTGCCATGCGTGTCGTCCTCTAAGGCCAGGTCTCGGCCCGCGAATCCGGACCAGCGAAGGTTCTCGAATAGCTCGCTTCGCAATGCAGCACCAAGTATTGTATTCTTCCGGCTGCGAGTTCAGCGGTTCGAGTGCCGGTCGAATCGCAGGGGAGAACGTCATGCGCGGACCACACGACATGGGAGGACAGCCAGCCGGGCCCGTCGACACCGCACCCCACGATCCCACCGACTGGGACAAGCTGGTCGACGGCACCTTCTCCTCTCTCGCGGCCAAAGGCCTGACGCGTGCCGACGAGTTACGCCGGGTGATCGAGACCATGGGCGACGCCGGCCAGAACCTCCCCTACTACGAGCGCTGGTGCGCCGGGCTGATGCGCCTCGTGATCGAGAAGGGCTTCGTCACCCAGGACGAGCTGGACGCCCGCGTTGCCGAAATCTGCAAGCGTTCGCAATCTACCGCAGAATAGCCGCACCTTACCGTTGCACGCCGCCCGTCCTGTGGCACAATGCGCGCAGGAGCACCAATCAGGAGACGCCCCATGCGCGGCCCCCACGACATCGGCGGATTGCCGGCCGGTCCGGTCGATCCGCAGCCCCACGACCTCACGTTCTGGGAAAAGCAGATCGACGGCGTGCGCGCTGTCGTCGGCGCCAAGGGCATCTATCGTACCGACGAGAACCGCCGCTGGGTCGAGAGCCTCGGCGAGGACGCCTACGAGAAGCTGACCTATTACGAGCGCTGGACGGCCGCGCTGATGCGCGCACTGATCGACAAGGGAGTGCTGACCCAGGACGAGATCGACGCGCGGGTCAAGATCGTCCGCGAGCGGCTCGCAGAGACGGGCGAGCTCGAGCTTCCTTCCGCGGAGGAGGTCAAGTGCAAATGAGCGAGGACCTGAAGAGCGGCGATCGCGTGCGCGTTCGCGAGGACTATCCCATCGGCCATTTCCGGACGCCCGTTTTCGTGCGCGGCAAGACCGGCGTGGTCACGCGCAAATTCGGCACCTTCGATAATCCGGAGCTGCTGGCCTATGCCAAGAAGGGCCCGAAGAAGACGCTTTACGAGGTTCGCTTCAAGCAGACCGATCTTTGGCCGGACTATGCGGGCTCACCATACGACACTCTCGATATAGACCTCTACGAACACTGGCTGGAAAAGGCTTGAGGCGGTGTCAGACCCTGCAGCTCTGACACCTCGAGCTGACACCCTGACATAAACCGGCGAGACCAACTCGTTCATGGTAAGGCGACACTAAAGGCAGGAGCTTGGTGTCAGACCCGGAGGGGCTGACACCACTCCGCGGGAGACCGGAAATGGCACACGATCCACACGATCACGACCATAAGCACGGCCACGGCCATCATCACCACGATCACGGGCATGACCATGTTCACGGCCACAACCACGCGCCGCCGCAGCCTGACGACAAGGTACACAGCTACTACCAGTTGCTCGGCATCGCGATCAAAGAGCTGTTGATCGAGAAGGGCGTCGTCGGGGCCGAAGAGGTCCGTGCCGCGATCGAGAAGCGCGACAGTATCAGGCCGGCCAACGGCTCCAAGGTCATCGCCAAGGCGTGGACCGATCCCGAGTACAAGAAGCGCCTGCTCGCCGACGGCAACAAGGCGATCGAGGAGCTGGGCTTCCAGATGACGACGACGCATCTCGTGACGGTCGAGAACAAGCCCGGCCTGCATAACGTCATCGTCTGCACGTTGTGCTCATGTTATCCGCGCGACCTCCTCGGCCTGCCGCCGTCCTGGTACAAGAGCCGCGAATATCGCTCCCGCGTCGTGCGGGAGCCGCGCGCCGTCCTCGCCGAGTTCGGCACGATCCTGCCCAACGAGACCGAGATCCGCGTGCACGATTCGACGGCCGACATGCGCTATCTCGTGCTGCCCATGCGGCCGGCGGGAACGGAAGGCATGAATGCCGCCCAACTCGAAACGCTCATCACGCGCGACAGCATGGTCGGCGTCGCCGTCGCCGTCGATCCGCCGCGGCATTGATGCCGGAGCCGCCCTGCGACATAGCCGTGCTCGCCCAGGACGACCGCGCGGGCTTCGAACAGATGTCGCGGATCTACCAGCGGTCGATCGAGCTTTCGGAGCAGAAATCGGCGGCCGAAATCGCTGCGACTGTCGCTGATCCGCAATACTCTGTCCTCGTGCTTCGCGTGAACCGCGAGGTGCGCGGCTTCGCGATCTTCTGCTTCCTCGCATCCGACATCTGGCTTCTCGAATATCTCGCGGTCGACGACGCACTCCGCTCCCGCGGGAATGGAACGGCCCTGTTTCTCGCTGCAAAGCATGCTGCTGACGCGCGCAACCCGAGTGCCCAGTGTGTTCTGGAAGTCGATCGGCCCGCACCGGTAGCAGCACCCGGAGACGACAGAGCGAGGCGGCTGAGTTTCTACCGCGCGCTGGGCTGCCGCCGCATCGAAGGCCTCGACTACATCCTGCCGCTGACCGCCAACGGCAAGCCGCCGCCGATGATGCTGCTCGTCCACGGCCTCGATGGCCCGACGCTGCCGAAAGCGAAGCTGGCGCATTGGCTGGAAGCCATCTACGCGAACGTTTACGCCCAGCTACCCGGTGACCATCGGATCGCAGACATGCTTTCGTCTCTACCCGAGCAGGTACCGCTCATCAGCCTCTGCTGGAGGCAGCGTAGTTGGCGGCCCGCGCCAGTAATCGAGTACCCGTCATCGCGACCCCGTCATCGCGACCCAGGCGAGCCACAGCACCCCAGCCAGCAGGGAAACTATCATTGTAGCGACGGTCTTTACGCCCCAATGCACGAAATGCTGACGAACTTGCCGGCGGTCTTTGTCATGCTCCCCGTCGAGTGTTCCTGGCTTCGCCATAGTCCTCTTCCCGAGTTCGAAATCGCAAATCGCAGGTTGCAGTCACGACTATAGATGAGTCGCGGCCGGATAGTGTCGGGCCCTCCGGGTCTGAAGGCTTGCCCGACCTTGCCCACTCACCTGCATTTTGTGCAATTGTGCGCGCCACAACAGGACTGTTACCGCCCAGAGAGGTCACTGATGAAAGCCGCCGTCGTCACCGCCGATGGGCTCGCCGTCGAGGAAGTTGCGATCCCCAGGCCCGGGCCGCGCGAGATCCTCGTGAAGATCGGCGCTTGCCCTCTCAATCGCGCCGATCTCGGTGTGATCGCGGGCCATCACCACGGCAGTGTCGGCGGCATCGGCGCCATTCCCGGCATCGAGTGGGCGGGCGAGATCGTCGAGGCCGGCGCGAACGTGCAGAACTTCAAAGTCGGCGACCGCGTCATGTGCGGCGGCGCCGGCGGCTACGCAGAGTATGGCGTTACCGACTGGGGCCGCGCGATGCCGATCCCGTCCTCCACCATGAGCTACGCTGAAGCAGCCACGCTCCCGGTCGCCCTCAACACGATGCACGACGCTCTTGTAACCAACGGGCGCCTGCAGAAGGGCGAGGCGGTGCTTATTCAAGGCGCGAGCTCCGGCGTCGGACTGATGGCGCTGCAGATCGCGAAGTTCCTGGGCGCCGGCCTCGTCATCGGGAGTTCCACCAACGCCGGCCGGCGCGCGCGGCTGGTCGAGTTCGGCGCGGATCTCGCTATCGATACGTCGCGGCAGGGTTGGTCGGACGAGGTGTTGAAGGCGACCGGCGGCAAGGGCGTCGATCTCATCATCGACCAGGTGTCGGCGAGCGTCGCCAACGAAAATTTGCGCGCAGCGAAGATCCTCGGACGCATCGTCAATGTCGGCCGGCTCGGCGGCACCAAGGGCGAGTTCGATTTCGACCTTCACGCGGCCAAGCGCATCACCTACGTCGGCGTCACGTTCCGCACCCGCTCGCCCGAGGAGGTGGAGGAACTCACGCGCCGCACGACCGCCGATCTCTGGCCCGCGATCCTGGCCGGCAAGTTCTACTTGCCAACCGAC
>CAMDMH010000223.1 GCA_945901835.1 Devosia equisanguinis
CGCCTGACACCGCCACTGTCGGGGTGCCGGCGCCGGGGCGATCGAGCCCCGCGAAGTGCGAAGCTTGCGCGATTTTCGTTGCTGGTGCCCCGCCCCTCGCCGCCGACGCCACAGCGTCAGCACCAACCCGAAGCCACCGATCCAGGTCAGAAGTAACGCTCTGCAAAGCATGCGCCAATTCAGAGCACTGCCTACTTATCCATTTTATCCATTGCGGCAGCCGGCAGCCGGCAGGTGGCCTCCTTACCCCGCAGCCGCAACTTCAGCCGGTCGTTTCGAGGACAGGCGTGCCTCCGTCTAGCATAGGCCGCGCGGTGACCGGTACAACGACTTGGGTCAAGACACCGAACCTTCACGATGCAGATCGACTGGTGTGCTGCACGTGCAACGGCACCGTGGCGTAACCCGCGATGGCACAGGCAATTACATGCCGAGTTGGCACAAGCGAATTCGCGCTGCAGCAAAGGCCGAGGCGCAAGTTCAGGCGGTCAAGCGCATGGTTGCCGGGCATTTTGTGTATGGCGTGCCCGGTGTCAGGCCCGGTGGGTCTGACACCCTTGCGGGGGTTCAGATCCCTTTGATCTTGGCTTCGGGGCCGCGGGGTTGGGCGACGACCTGGCGCTGGCGCTTTATCATCAGTTTCGAGAGGGCGGCCACGTAGGCTTTGGCCGAGGCTACCATGGTATCGGGGTCTGCGGCCTTGGAGCCCACGCTGCGGCCATCCTCCGACAACCGGACCGAGACTTCGGCCTGGGCGTCGGTGCCTTCGGTGACGGCGTGGACCTGATACAGCTCCAATGTCGCCGTGTGCGGCACCAGTTTCTGGATTGCGTTGAAGATCGCATCGACCGGGCCGTTGCCCGTCGATTGGATGGTCTTCTCCTTGCCTTCCACTTCGAGCGTCATGGTCGCGGACTGCGGGCCCTGCGTGCCGGCGACGACCATCATCGAGACCACCTTGATATGGTCTGCGTTGGTCGCGATCTCCTCGTCGACCAGCGCCTCGATGTCCTCGTCGTAGATAATCTTCTTTCGGTCGGCGAGCGCCTTGAACCGGTTGAAAGCGTCCTCCAGCGCGTTGTCGCCGAGGTCGTAGCCGAGCTCCTTCAGCTTGGAGCGGAAGGCCGCGCGGCCCGAATGCTTGCCCATCACCAGCGAGGTCTTGGCGACGCCGACGGACTCCGGCGTCATGATCTCGTAGGTCTGGGTGTGCTTGAGCATACCGTCCTGGTGGATGCCGCTCTCGTGCGCGAAGGCATTCCGGCCGACGATCGCCTTGTTGTACTGCACCGGGAACGAGGTGGCTGCCGCGACGAGCTTCGATGCGCGGGTCAGCATGGTCGACTCGATGCCGGTGGCGTAGGGCAGCACGTCGGCGCGGGTCTTGATCGCCATCACGATCTCTTCGAGCGCGGCATTGCCCGCGCGCTCGCCGATGCCGTTGATGGTGCACTCGATCTGCCGCGCACCAGCCCGCACGCCGGCCAGCGAGTTGGCGACGGCGAGGCCGAGGTCATTGTGGCAGTGGGTCGAGAAGATCGCCTTGTCGGCGTTCGGCACGCGCTCGATCAGCATCTTGAAGAGGGCGTAATACTCGTCCGGCACGGTGTAGCCGACTGTATCGGGGATATTGATCGTCGTCGCACCGGCCTTGATCGCGGTCTCGACGCATTGGCAGAGGAATTCATGCTCGGTGCGGGTCGCGTCCTCGGCGGACCACTCAACGTCGTCGGTGAAGGCGCGCGCGCGGGAGACCTGGGCGCGGACCATGTCGAGCACCTCGGCCGGCTCTTTCTGGAGCTTGTATTTCATGTGGATCGGCGAGGTGGAGATGAACGTGTGGATGCGCGGGCGCCGGGCGTGACGCACCGCCTCGCCGCAGCGTTCGATATCCTTGGCGCCGGCACGGGCGAGGCCGCAGACCGCTGCGTTCTTGACGCGCTTGGCGATCTCGGAGACGGCCTCGAAGTCGCCGTCGGAGGCGATCGGGAAGCCGGCTTCGATGACGTCGACGCCCATCTCGTCGAGCAGATCGGCGACCTCGAGCTTCTCCTCGAAGGTCATGGTGGCACCGGGCGACTGCTCGCCGTCGCGCAACGTCGTGTCGAACATGATGATGCGGCCGGTATCTGCGCCGGCATTGGCGGAATCGTTCGTCATGGGTGTGGTTCCTGGAAAACTTTAGCTTTTCGAGCACAACGGGGTGCTGAGATCAATCGCCGCGAGCGTTGCGTGGCTGGCGTCACTGCATCCCCTGAGCGGCCGGCCCTGCGGGACCGCAGAGCATCAGGCGACGGCCCAGGGGCCTCTAAGCAGCAGAAGAAGCTTTGCCAGGAGTAGCGCAGCAGCCGTCGCCGCGCCGCGTGTGCGGGTCGGGAACAAGGCCGGGGCATAGGAGCCGGTGCGCATAAATCTCGAGTCTCGAGTACGGTTGGCGGATTAGTGCCGCCTCACCGCGCATTGTGCAAGCAATTTCGTTAAGGAGGGGAAAATGGCGCCACGCACGATTTCCTGGTGCGGAGCACCAAGACTGCGCCTTCCTGTCACGCAAATTGTCTGTGTCCCCAATTTCCCTTACGGGGGTAGGATCGGGGAAATTCAAACCGGGGGAGCGGTCCAATGGCAGATGCTCGCGCTGATCGCATGCACCTTGGGGTGTTCTTCAATCACACAGGGCATCACATTGCCTCGTGGCGGCATCCGAAGGCGGACGCCGACGCCGGCATCAACATCGACCACTACGTGCGGCTGGCGCAGATAGCGGAGGCGGCAGGGCTCGATTTCCTGTTCTTCGCGGATTCGGCGGCGACAGCCGAACGAACGCGGGAATCTCTCAAGCGCTCTGCCCAGTACACGGCCTATTTCGAGCCGACGACGCTGCTCGGCGCGCTCGCGATGGTGACCAAGCGGATCGGCCTCGTGGCGACCGCGACAACGTCCTACAACGAGCCCTACAACGTCGCGCGCCGGTTCGCTTCGCTGGACCACATCTCGAAGGGGCGCGCGGCCTGGAACGTCGTCACTTCGGGCAACGCGTCGGAGGCGCCGAACTTCGGCCGCGACGAGCACTACGAGCACGAGGACCGCTACGACCGCGCGCACGAGTTCGTGAAGGTCGTACACGGCCTGTGGGACAGCTGGGACGATGACGCGTTCCCGCGCGACAAGGCGTCGGGCGTGTTCCTCGATCCCGACAAGATGCACCACCTCAACCACCGGGGGGAACACTTCAAGGTGCGCGGGCCGCTCAACATACCCAGGCCGGTCCAGGGCTATCCGGTGATCTTCCAGGCTGGCACCTCGGCAGCCGGCCGCGAACTCGCGGCTGAGACCGCGGAGGGTGTCTTCACGTCGAACCTGACAGCGGAGACGCAAAAGGAGCACTATGACGACGTGAAGGGCCGGATGCACAAGTTCGGCCGCACGCCCGACCAGATGGTGATTCTGCCGGGACTGACCGCCGTGGTCGCGCCGACACGCGAGGAAGCGCGAGCAAAGTGGGACTATCTGCAATCGTTGATCCATCCGCAGGTCGGCATGGACTACCTGACGATGCTGCTCGGCACCGATCTGACGGCGTTGGGACTAAAGCCCGAGGATCCGTTCCCGCAGTTGGAAATGCACGCGAAGGTGACCAGCCAGGGCATGTTCCGCAACATCATGACGACCGCGGCGCGCGAGAACCTGACGGTTCGGCAGATGTGGGAGCGGCTCGCTGGAAGCCGCGGCAAGGCCACGATGATCGGCTCGGTGAAGGACGTCGCCGACGAGATGGAGCACTGGTTCGGGATGGGCGCGTGCGACGGGTTCATCCTGCAGCCGAGCTATCTGCCGGGGGAACTGGACGACGTGTGCCAACTCCTGGTGCCCGAGTTGCAACGCCGCGGCGTTCTGCGGGTGGGCTACGAAGGGGCAACGCTGCGCGAGCACATGGGATTGAAGCGGCCGCGGAGCCGGTACGATCACGCAGCAGGCTGACGGTCTCGTCCGGTTCGACGACGGCAATGGCCGCAATGGCCGCAATGGCCGCAAGTGTCATCCTTTTGCTGGATTGCACAGGTTGGATACCGGTGAGAAAAACGTCACGTATTGGGACTGACGTCAAAAGCCCGGAACGTGGCGACTGTCGGCCGTAGTTGTTCCTTCAGATTTGCATGATAGTCGATTTGGCCGGTCTTTCGTCTCGTTCATCGACCGCTCGATCGCATCAATTGAGGAGCCCACATGCTTCGTATCTTGGCTTCAGGCCTCGCGGTGATGCTGGGTCTCTCCGCGGTTTGCGATGTGGTTCTGGCACAGACCGGCTCGCAGTCCCGGGCACGAGGTGCGGAGTCCCGCGCGAAGGCCAACGAATGGACAGTCGGCCTCGCGGCCGGTCTGCCAGAAGACACGTTCCTCCCGTTCGCCGCCGAGATCGCGCGCAACCTCAATGAAAGCGGCACCTTGCGCGTGCTGCCGCTGGCCACGCCCGGGGCTGCGAACAACGTCAAGGATCTGCTGTTCCTCAACGGCATCGATGTCGCCCTGACGCAGACCGACGTGCTGTATCATCTGCGCACGGTGGAAAAGATCCCGCAGATCGAGAAGCGCGTTCAGTACATCGCCGCGCTCTACATGTCCGAGATCCACCTCGTCGTGCGGCCGGAAATCAAATCCGTCGAGGATCTCAAAGGCCGCAAGGTCGGTTTCAACGTGCCGGGCGCGGGGCCTTCGGTTTCGGCGCCGATCGTCTTCGAGCGACTCGGTGTCGCCGTCGAGCCGGTGTTCGTCTCGAACGTGCAAGCGCTGGCGATGATGAAGTCGGGCGAGATCGCCGGCTTCATGCATAGCGTGGCCAAGCCGAACAATCTGATCGCGGGGTTCGCGAACGACGCGGGCTACAAGCTGCTGCCGATCCCATACGACAAGCTCGACGAGTTCTATTTTCCGGCAGAGCTGACGTCGGCGGACTATCCGAATTTCATCAAGCCCGGCCAGCGGGTGGAGACGGTCGCCGTGCAAACCGTGCTCGCCGTGCTCGACCGGCCGCAGTCGCCCGACCGTTCGCGCCGGGTGCGGCGGTTCGTGGAGCTGTTCTTCGACCAGTTCGACAAGTTCAAGGGGCTCGGATATCAGCCGGCGTGGAAAGACGTGAACCTCGCGGCGCAAGTGCCCGGCTGGACGCGACATGAACTCGCAACGGAAAAACTCGCGGAGCTGACCAAGAAGCCGCGCGGCACCGGAACACGCGTCGGCGTTATGGCGCCGGCCGAGCAAGAGCGGCTGTTCCTGCGCTTCATGGATTGGGCCAAGCAGCAGCCGAGATAGCTCACCCTCGCGGCACGACGATTTGCGTATCCATTCCGCACGAGGACAGCATGAAGACCACACTGCCAACGATCGATCGGCGGCTGGCGCTTTCGATGATGGGCGCTGCGATGCTGGCGCCCCGCGCGCGCGCGCAAGCGCCCGTGCGGATCGGCGCGCTGTTCGCCGGCCGCGTCGACGACGGCGGCTTCATGCAGGCGGACTTCGGCGGGCTGAAGCTCGCGGAGGAGCGGCTCGGCGCCAAGATCTCGTTCGTCCAGGGCATTCCGACGCAACGAGACGAGCTAGCCAAGGCAATGCGCGAACTCGCCAAGGACAAGCCGGATGTCGTGATCGCTCACGGCGGGCAGAACAACGATGCGGCGAAGCTCGTCGCGGCCGAATTGCCGGACATGCGTTTCGTCGTCACGCAGGGCGCGGTGTCGGGACCGAACCTGGCCAGCTACGAGGTGCTGCAGGAATTGTCGGCCTATCTCGCGGGTGTGCTCGCCGCGATGCTGACCAAGAGCGGAACCGTCGGGCATCTGTCGGGCATCAAGTTCGCGTCTTCACTGAAGGCACGGGCTGCGTTCATCAACGGCGTCACCGACGCGAACCCCAAGGTCAAGGTTCTGACGGGGTTCACGGGCAGCATGGACAATGCGGCGCTGGCCAAGCGCGGCACGATCGCGTTGGCGGATG
>CAMDMH010000224.1 GCA_945901835.1 Devosia equisanguinis
GCCGTTCTCGTGCTCCAGGATGAGGTTGGCGACGTCGGGATTGTCGCCAGGCAGCACGAGCTGTGCCGACGCACCCCGCACGCGCCGCACGGGACCCATCAACATCTCCAAAACGTCGACGTAATGGATGCCGATCTGTAGCATGACGCCACCCGGCATGCCGTCCGCGCGATAGCGCCACGATGTCAAATCAATCTGGCCGAGGCGGTCCCGGCTGATATTGCCTTCGGCTTGTACGAGCTTGCCGAACCGGCCTGCGTCGATCTCGCTCTTGATCCAACGGAACTGGCTTTCGCGGCGGCGCTGATATCCAAGCGAGACAATGACACCGGCCTTCTCGCAGATCCTGGCGATCGCCATACCGTCTGCGACCGTGTTCGCGATCGGCTTATCGAGAAACGTGTGCTTGTTGGCTTCGGCCGCTTGCTGCGTGGTCTCAAGATGCACATTGTTCGGCGTAGTGTTGATGATCGCTTCGATCGAAGGATCTTTCAGGATCTCTTCGTAGCTGGCGGATGTGCTGCAGCCGTACTTGGCGGCGAAAGCCTTGCGCTTGTCTTCCGAGCGCGTGAAGCAGGTGACGATCTCGACGCTGTGGCCGCGTTTGACGGCGTCGGCGAGCACGTCCGACCACCAACCGATACCGACCACAGCTACACGAACGGGCTTCACTGCCATTTGTCGTCTCCAAGCTCAAGAAAAGGGCCCGGCTCGATAAGCCAGGCCCGATTGCGTTTCGGGTTTCCGGATTACTTCTTCTGTTCGGTCGCAGTCGCCGCGACAGCCGATTTCAGGATCGGTTCCCAGCGTGCCGTCTCCTTGGTCACCAAGTCCGCCAGATACTCCGGCGTGCGCTCCTTGCGGGACACGACATTGCCGCCCAGGGCCTGGATGCGCTCGATCACGACTTTGTCTTCCAGCGCCTTCTCGACTGCGGCGTTCAACGTCGCGACGATCGGCGCCGGCGTGCCCTTAGGCGCGAAAATCGCGCTCCAGATGCTGAGGTCGTACCGCGGAAGTCCGCCTTCTTTGGACGTCGGCACGGTCGGAAGCGCGGGCGACCGTTCCGGCGACGTGATGGCGAACGCTTTGACGTTGCCGGCCTTGATCTGCTCGGCCATGCCCATCGTCGAATCGCAGACATAGTCGATCTGGCCGGCCACCACGTCGTTCAGCGCCGGACCGCTGCCGCGGTAGGCCACGACATTGGCGTTGACGCCGGCTTCGGTGTTGAACAACAGGCACGCCATGTGGGACGAAGCGCCAACGCCGCCGTGCCCTTGGCTGACCTTGCCGCGGTTGGCCTTCAAGTACGCGATGAATTCCTTGAGGTTGGTCGCTGGCAGGTCCTTGCGAGCCACCACGACGGCCGGCCCGTGCATGACGAGCCCAACCGGTTCGAAATCCTTGCGCGAGTCGTATTTCAGGTTGGCGTAGAGCGAAGGCGCCGCGACATGGCTTCCCATGCTTCCGGAGAGCAGCGTGTAACCGTCTGGCTTGGCGGCCGCCACACGTGCGCTGCCCGTGGTTCCGCCGGCGCCGCCGACGTTCTCGATGACGATCGATTGCTTCAAGGTCTTGGCCATGCTGTCCGAGACGATGCGCGCGACGACATCGCTCGGGCCGCCCGCAGCGAACGGAACGATCATCGTTATCTGATGGTCGGGATAGTTCCCTTGGGCATTGGCACTGCAAGTGATTGCAAGGCTGCTTCCAAGTCCTAGCAGGACAGAAGCAAAAGTCTTGACGTTAACCATTCTCGGTACTCCCTCGAGCGTGTCACGAGGCAGCATCCATGCAAGCCTCGTGCACATTTGGAACCAACGAAAGCCTGCGGCTGCAGTGCTCTATCCGGCTCCCCCCTCAGCCGTGAAGACGTCGACGACGTCCCCGGCCCCACGCTACGGCGAAATGGTTTCTAATCCGCCGCGAAGCTGCCGCGCTCCTCGTCCCGTTTGCGCTTTTCCCGAAGCGCACCCAGCACTTTTTCCGGAGTTGCGGGCAGCGACATGATGCGAACCCCGATCGCATCATAGATAGCGTTCATGATCGCAGGAATTGTCGGAACCATGGCAGGCTCGCCGATTCCTTTCACGCCGAGTGGACCGATCGGGTCGGGGTCCTCGACGATCACGGAGGTGATTTTCGGCACGTCGAGTGATGTCGGCAGGATGTACTTGGCAAAACCCGGTGTCGTCGTCTGGCCATGTTCCGTCTTGTAGTCTTCCATCAGGGCTTGGCCCACCGCCTGTACGATGCCGCCTTCGATCTGCCCCTCGACGCCGCGCGGGTTGACCGCCCGGCCGACGTCGTGGGCCGCCCAGATGCCCAGAACCTGCACTTCGCCGGTAACCGTATCGACCTCGACCTCTGCAACCTGCCCCCCGAACACGTAGGCCTGCCATGGCCGGCCGGCACCGTCGCCGCCCTTGCCGTCGGCGATTCCGGTGGTGTCCGTGCCGAACGAGCCGGAGCCCAGGGGAACCACGCCGCGCGATTTAGACAGGTGCACGGCCTCCGACATCTCGATGCGATGGTTCGTGCCTTCGGCCCAGATCTCGCCACCCGCGGCCTTGATCGAACCGGCGTCGACGTTCCATTCCTTCGCCAGCACGGCATCGAGCTTGGCCCTGGCGTCGCGAGCCGCAAGCGCCACGACGTTGCCGATCATGTAGGTCTGACGCGTCGCGCCGGCGTGTGCCGCTTCCGGTGATCGCGCGGTATCGTTGTCGCCGATCGTCACGTCTTCGGGACGAATGCCGATCTCCTGCGCGGCGATCTGTGCGAGCACCGTGAGGATACCCTCGCCGATTTCTGTCACGCCGGTGATCACCTTCGCGGTGCCGCCGTCGTCGATCTCGACCCACGCGCCCGCACGATCGACCGTCGCCGTCCGCGCGATGCCGTACCACGATGCGGCCATGCCGCGTCCACGTTTTCGCGCCATGTTATGCCACCTCACTCTTTGTCGCCGGCTTTGCCTCGACGAACCGCGCATCCAGCGTGCACGCACGCCGCGCGCCTTCCGTGCCGAGATCCCCGCGCGTCTCGCCACGTTGCGCCGGAACGCCCTTCTCCCACTGCGACGCCTTCTCCAGCTGATCGAGAACGCGGCCGATGCTGACCGACCCGAGCTTCTGCTTCGTATGCGTGATCGCGCCGTTGCGCATCATGTTGATACGGCGGATCTCGAACGGATCGAGTCCGAGTTGCTCCGCCGCGATGTCCATCTGCGTCTCGGTCGCGAACTGCGTCTGCAGCGCGCCGAACGAGCGGAACGCACCCGACGGCGTGTTGTTCGTGTAGACGCCAATGGTATCGACCTGCAGGTTCGGAATATCGTAAGGACCCGCGCCCAGGATCGCGGCCTTGCGCATCACGCCTTCGGTGGACAGACCGTAAGCTCCGCCGTCGCTGACCATCCGCAGCGAAATTGCCTTGAGCCGCCCGTCGCGCATGAAGCCGGAGCGATAGTGGATCCGCGCGGGATGCCGCTTTGCCGTCGTCGCAATCGACTCTTCGCGTGTGAACACGAGGCGCACGGGCTTACCCGTTTTCATCGCGAGCAGCGCCAGCATGCCCTGGTAGATCATATCTTCCTTGCCGCCGAATCCACCGCCGACCGGGCTCATGATGAAGCGCACCTTGTTGATCGGCTTGGCGATGATGCGCGCCAGCATGTGCCGGTGATGCGTGATGTTCTGCGATGGTGAAAGCACGGTGACCACGCCGTCGTGATCGACCCACGCGAGACCCGCTTCCGGCTCGAGGTAGGCGTGCTCGACCTGCTGCGTCTCGTAGCTGTTCTCGATCACGACATCGCACGCGGCGAACGCCTTCTCGACATCGCCCTTGCGGATCGGAATGTGCTTCGTGACGTTGTCGGGCGCATAGTCGTGCACGACCGGCGCGCCGGCCTTCATCGCCTCGTCCGGATCGAAGATCGCAGGCAGAGCCTCATAGACGACCTTGATCGACGCCGCGGCCCGCTTCGCCGTCAACTCGTCTTCTGCCGCGACGGCAGCCACGGCCTCGCCGACATAGCGAACCTTGCCTTTGGCCATCACCGGCTGGTCGTGGACGAACACGCCGAAGCCATCGACACCGGGAACATCGGCGCTGGTGATGACCGCTTCGACGCCCGGCATCGCCTCGGCCACGCTCGCATCTATCGAAACGATCCGCGCGTGCGGATGCGGCGAGCGCAGAACGCCGACGTGCAGCATGCCGGGCATCACCGTATCGCCTGCATAGCGCAGCGCACCCGAAACCTTGGAGGGAGCATCCAGACGGCGAACGTTCGCGCCGATGAACTGGCCTTCTTCGACGTCATCTTCGAGCAGCGCCGTCGTCGGCCGCGCGCCGTTCATCACGTCGCGGGCGAGCTCCACCGCCTCGAAGATCTTGGAGTAACCCGTGCAGCGGCAGATGTTGCCGCCGAGCCGCTCTTTGATTTCGTCGTCGCTGACGAGCGGATTGCTGCGGATCGCCGCCGTCGCGGCCATCACCATGCCGGGAATGCAATAGCCGCACTGGCTCGCGCCGGTCTTGTGGAACGCTTTCTGCAGCACGCTCAGTTCGCCCGAGCGTGCAAGCCCTTCGACCGTTTCGATGACAGCGCCCTTGGCCTTTGCCGCCGGCACGAGGCACGACTTCACCAGCACGCCATCGACGAACACCGAGCAGGTGCCGCACTCGCCCGCGCCGCAACCTTCCTTGGTGCCGGTGAGGTTGAGATCATCGCGCACTAAATCGAGAAGCCGGGCGAACGGCGCCACGCTTTTCGACACCTTGCGTCCGTTGACGGTGGCTGCGATTTTCAGATCAGACATGGTCTTCTTTCTCATCCCCCCTTGCGGGGGAGGTGCCCGGCAAGGGCGGAGGGGGGGCTACAGGAGAGAAGAATGATCGCGATCACGCATATTTCGCCTCGAACTCCCGGGTGATCACTTTTTCGGATGCGCCCGCACGCTGGGCCGCATTGATGAGGGCGCGCAGCACGAAGCCGCGCACGACCTCCCGGCGATAGTCCTGTCGCGTGCGCGAAGCGACGAGATCTGCAGCAGTACCGGCCGCAACTTCCAGCAACGTTGCCGACAGCGGTTTCGCCGTCAGCGCTGCCTCGATCGCGCTCATGCGCTGCGGAACCGGTCCGATGCCTGCGACCGCGAGCTTCACATCGGCGAACCGCTCGCCCGCCGCGTCGATCTCGACGAGCGCTGCCACGCAGACCGTAGAAATCACCAGCGAGCGGCGATGTCCGACTTTCTCGAATGCACCACCGTGCTTCGGCAGTGCTGGGCATTGCACTTCGACGACTATTTCATCCGCGCCGAGCATCGTTTTGCTCGGCCCGATGGCGAACTCTGAAAGCGGCATCGTGCGCTGCACGATGTTTCCGGCCTTGCGCGATGCGAGAACCACGCGGGCGTCATGCGCCAGCAGTGCCGGTGTCCCGTCGGCTGCCGGCGATGCGTTGACGAGATTGCCGCCGATCGTCGCCGATTCACGGATCTGGTCGTCGGCGAACCAGACCGCGCAGAACGGCATCGAGGGGAGTGCTGCCGCGAGCGCCTTGTCGTCGAGAAACCGCTGGAACCGCGTCGCTGCACCGAGCCGCACAACGCCGCCTGAAACCTCGCGGACATTCAGTTCCGGTATCGTTGCGATGTCGATAAGCACGGGAATGTGGACATCGCCTGCGCGCCCCTCGCGCGCCCACGGCAGGATATCCGTGGCCCCCGCGATAAGACGATACGTGCCGCGATGCATCTCCATCGCGTCGAACGCTTCGACGAGCGTCGCCGGTGTCAGGTAGTCGTCACAGGTGAGCATCTTGTTTGAACTTCGCTCCGTTATTCCCCCCTCCCCCTTGTGGGGAGGGGACGGGGGTGGGGGAAGCAACGAACGCTTCGCCTGGATTTCACCCCCACCCCTACCCCCTCCCCACACAGGGGAGGGGAACGAGGCA
>CAMDMH010000225.1 GCA_945901835.1 Devosia equisanguinis
CCGAGCAGATCCTGCGGCTCGTCACTTAGCCGTCATCGGCTGCGCCGATCAGGGAATGAAGGGCGCCGACGGTCGAGGTGTGTGTGAATTGCGGCGTGAGGGGCCTCATGTCATAACAAGCAACGACAAGGCGCCCCGCCGACGGTCGCCGACCACCCGCAACCGATCCGCCTTTCGGCGTTTTGCAAGAGGCTCCAATGCAAACGATTTTAGTGCACTGTTCAGGAAAAACTCTCGTGCCGCGAAAGCTGGCAGATGGTACCAGCAAGTGTTCAAATGCGCACAGCCGATGAAGGGGCGCAAGTCGTCATGACGCACAGAAAGTCCGGCAAATCTGTCGCCCGAGTGCTGGTGGCCGACGACCACGGTGTTACACGGTTCGGTCTCGTCCAGTTCCTGCGCGACAAACTGGATGCGGTCACGACGGACGAAGCACAGCGCTTCGACGACGCCCTGGCGCTGCTGCGGTCTCACACCGTGGATCTCGCGATCTTCGATCTGGATATTCCCGGCCTCGCTGGTCCGGCAGATCTGGCCCAGGTCCGCGATGCGTGGCCGGCAATGAAGGTCGTCGTGCTCTCGGGCTCCTCCGAGCGCGTGGATATTCTAGCCGCCCTCACCGCCGGCGTTCACGGCTACATCGTCAAGACCGAGACGATGGAGGGTCTGGCGGAAAGGCTGGGATACGTTCTGTCGGGCGAGGTCTATGTGCCGCCCTGCCTGGCCGAACGCGGCCCCAAGTCGAGTGGAGCGGATGCCGTCGAGACGGTCGGCGACGCGTCGAATACGCCGAGACTGACGACGCGGCAGCGGCAGGTCCTCAAGGCCATCATGCGTGGCCAATCGAACAAGCAGATCGCCAAGGATCTCGATCTCGCGATCGGCACGGTGAAGATGCACGTCAGTGCCGTACTGACAGCACTGGGGGCTCAGAACCGCCTCCATGCAGCCTCGCTCGGGCGACGCCTCGGCGAGTGATGGCCCGCCGCTACAGAAAACTGTAGGGATCGATATCGATGGTCAATCGCAGATCGCCTTTCACCTCTGGCATGAACGACACCCACGCGCGCAGGTAACTCTGGATGTCCATCTCGCGCGGCGCTTTCACCAGCAGCCGCCATCTATGCCGTCCGCGTACAACGGCGACCGGCGCCTCCGCCGGCCCCAGCACCTCGATCCGCTCCGCCGGCGGCGCCCGCCGCGCGATCTCACGCGCGAACTGCTCGGCAAACCGCGGATCACGCGCCGAGACGATGAGCGCCGCGAGCCGGCCATACGGCGGCAACCCGCCCATCTGTCGCTGACGGATCTCACGTTCGAGGAAGGCCTCCCGGTCGCCGCGGATGATCGCGTCCATCACGGGATGCTCGGGATTGTAGGTCTGCACGAGACCGCGGCCTTTGATGAGCGCGCGCCCCGCACGCCCCGTCACCTGATGTAAGAGTTGGAACGTCCGCTCGCCCGCACGCGGATCGGCACCCTGCGCAAGGCCGAGATCGCCATCGACCACACCGACGAGGCAAAGGTTGGGGAAGTTGTGCCCCTTCGCCACGATCTGCGTGCCGATGACGAGATTGGACTCGCCCGCCTCGATGCCGTGGATCACCTCGCGCATTTCCGCGAGACCCGGGATCAGATCGCTCGACAGGATCGCCAGCTTCGCATCCGGAAAGCGCAGGGCGACCTCCTCCGCGATGCGCTCTACGCCCGGCCCGCACGCGATGAGCTGGCCCGGTTCCTGGCAGGACGGACACTTTTCGGGCAGCGGCAGTGCGAACCCGCAATGATGGCAGTTGAGCCGCTTCTTGAAGCGATGCTCGACGAGCCACGCCGAGCACTGCGGACATTCCATCCGGTGTCCACACTTGCGGCACAAGGTCAGCGGCGCATAGCCCCGGCGATTGAGAAACAGCAGCGCCTGCTGGCCTTTCTCCAACGTCTCCTGGACGGCCGTCGCCATCGACTCGGCGAGCCACTTGCCGCGCTCCGGCGGCTCCCGCCTCAGATCGATCGCGCTGACTTCCGGCATCTCGACGCCCGAGAACCGGCCGGGCAGAACCACATGCCGGTAGCGCTGTGTGCGTGCGTTGACGTGGCTCTCGATCGACGGCGTGGCCGAGGCCAGCACCACCGGGAACTTGCCCAGGCTCGCGCGGACGACGGCCATGTCCCGCGCCTGATAGTGCACGCGGTCTTCCTGCTTGAAGCCGGGGTCGTGTTCTTCATCGACGATGATCAGCCCGAGATCGCTGTAGGGCAGGAACAGCGCCGATCGCGCCCCCACGACGCACCGCGCCTCACCCGTCGCAGCTGCCTTCCACACGCGGCCGCGCTCCGGTCCCGACAGCGCCGAATGCCATTCGACCGGCGGCGCACCGAACCGTTTCTGGAACCGGCTCATGAACTGGCTAGTGAGCGCGATTTCCGGCAGCATGATCAGCGCCTGCCGGCCCGCCGCCAGCGCGCTCGCGACCGCCTCGAAATACACTTCCGTCTTGCCCGATCCCGTCACGCCGTCGAGCAGCGTCGCCGAAAAGGCGTTGGAGGCGACAGACGCACGCAGCAGGTGCACCGCCTGCGCCTGCGCGTCCGTGAACTGGTTTTCCGCATAGTCGGCTCGCGGGATCGGATAGCGCCGCTCCGGGATCACGACCTCGACGAGCAGCCCCGCCTCGATCAGGCCGTCGATCACGCCGCTGGAACATTGCGCTTCCGCCGCTAGCGCACTCTTCACCCGCGGCAATCCGTCGGCGGCCACTTCCAGCGCGCGTTTGCGGGCTTCCGTCAGCCGCGGCGGATTGGCGCTGCCGTCCGCGATACACACGCCGAAGCGCGGCTTGACCGGCTCGAACGCCGACTGCGCGCCCATCATCATTCGGACCACCATGCCCGCCGGCGCCAGCGTGTACTTCGCGATCCATTCCGCGAACCGACGGGACAATTCCGGCAACGCCGGCACGTCGAGCCGTTCCACCAGCGCCTTCATCTTCTTGGGCGCGATCTCGCTCTGCGGCCCCAGTAGCCGGTCCCACACCACGCCGAGCCGTGTCTGGGACCCGAACGGCACAAGCACGAAATCTCCCGGCGCCACGGCCAGCCCCTCCGGCAGGAGGTAGTCGTACGTCTGATCGAGCGCCACCGGAATGAGAACCGGTACGCGGTTGCGCGTGTCGGGCGCGTTAGGCAGAATGTCGAGTAGACTGTTCAATGGCCTCGCCGAAGTAATAAATACACGAATCGGATGTCCGATCCTGGTTGCGCGACAGTGCTACCACGGCGCGGCGATCCCAAGGCATGCAGCAAAGAGGCATGCAGCAAAGAGGCATGCAGCAAGATTGCAGGCTGCGAGAACGAGAGCGTCGTCCCATGAAATTCTTCGTCGATACCGCTGATGTGGCAGAGATCAAGGAAATGGCCGAGACCGGCCTTCTCGATGGCGTTACAACGAACCCATCTCTCGTGGCCAAGGCCAACCGCGACTTCAAGACGATCATCGCCGAGATCTGCGAGATCGTTCCCGGCCCCGTCAGCGCCGAGGTCGCAGCACTCGACGCCGAGGGCATGATCCGCGAGGGGCGCATCCTCGCCAAGATCGCCAGCAACGTCACCGTCAAGGTTCCGCTCACCTGGGACGGGCTCAAGGCCTGCCGCACCCTGAGCGGCGAAGGCACCATGGTCAACGTGACGCTGTGCTTCTCCGCGACCCAGGCTCTACTCGCCGCAAAGGCCGGCGCGACGTTCGTATCGCCGTTCATCGGTCGCCTCGACGACATCGGCCTCGACGGCATGCAGCTGATCCAGGAGATCAAGGCGATCTACGACAACTACCCCGATCTCACGACCGACATCCTCGCAGCCTCCATCCGCACCGTGAATCACGTCAAGGACGCCGCGATGATAGGCGCCGACATCGCGACCGTCCCGCCGTCGATCCTCAAGGCCCTGGTCAAGCACCCCCTGACCGATAAGGGCATCGAGCAGTTCATGGCAGACTGGAAGAAGACCGGCCAGAAGATCGGGTGATCGGCCGGAGGGTGCAATTGCGCGCGTCGCGTCGACTGTTTACCCGAGAGACCGAGAACCGCGAGTATATCACCGGCCGAGGGCCAACGCGGCGCGCTACGCTTCCCATTTCACCCCACGATTCCCGGCGGCCTCGTCGCTGACTTTGGCTTCGGTCGGCGGAGTGCTTGACTTCGCGTGCGCGATGGCTTCACTTCCGCCCAAGCCATGCCAGCAAACATGCCAGCCACCACGCGACCAGCCCTGCTACTCGACCGCGACGGCGTCATCAACGTCGATCGCGGGTTCGTCAGCCGGGTCGAGAACTTCTCGTGGATGCCCGGCATCTTCGACGTGGCGCGCACGGCCGTCAGGCTCGGTGTACCGCTCGTGGTGGTGACCAACCAGACCGGTATCGGACGGGGCTCCTACACCGAGGACGACTACCAGGCCGTCACCGCGTTCATGCGCGAGCGGTTCGAGCGGGAAGGCGCTGCGCTGACGGCCGTTTACCATTGCCCGTTCCATCCCGAAGCGGTCGAGGCGCGATACCGGGCAGCGGACCATCCCTGGCGAAAGCCGCGGCCCGGCATGCTGCTGGCGGCGCGCGACGATCTCGGCCTCGATCTCGCGGCGTCCGCGATGCTGGGCGACAAGGCGCTGGATCTGCTGGCGGGACATGCCGCGGGGGTGGGTGCGCTGGGGCTGGTCGGCAAGGCCGATGTTTCTTTCGAGGGCGCTCCCAAGTTCGAGCGCTTTCCGGATCTTTCCGGCGTCCCCGCATGGCTCGAACGACGTTTCGCGGTATAACTCGTCGTTCTGCGATGCCTTCGGGCGTGGCTGAGATGAGGCGACGGGAGCAGCCCATGAAGTTCCGGCAGACTTTCGGGAGGGTGATGCTGGGGGCGCTGGCTGCGGGGCTCGTTCAGGCCCTTGCTCCAGCGCCAGCTTTTGCGCAGCCCGCGAGCGCCGCTGCCAAATCGTCAGCCGCACCCGATATCCGCATCGCCGACAACGTGTACCTCGTGCCCGATCCCTCCGCGCGCGCGATCACGGGATGGCTGATCGTCAAGGCGGGATGCGCCGACGAGGCCGACAATCAGTGCCTGGGCATCGCGCATTATCTCGAGCACCTGCTGTTCATCAACCGCGACAACGATCACAAGGCCAAAGTCGCGTTCTTCCCAGACGGCTCGGGCAACGGCTGGACCACGCATCGCACCACCGTCTATTTCCAGCGGTTCCCGTCGAAGTCCGAAAGCAATGCGCAGAACCTCGACAAGCTGTTGGCCTACTTCGCGGGGATGCTGAGCGAGGTGCGTGTCGAGCGGGGCCAGGCGGAGCGCGAGCGCAACGTCGTGCTGCAGGAGTACCAACAGAACACCGGGCGCAATCCGTTCGCCCGTTTCGGTGTCGCGCTCAATCTGGCGCTGATGCCCGGCGAACCGCTGGGACAGCGCGTGATCGGCTCGCCCGAGACGATCAAGGCGTTCACGCCGGAAGCCGCGATCGCGTTTCACGAGCGCTGGTATGCGCGCAACAACGTGTCGATCGTGCTGCATGGGCCGATCGACAAGGCCGCGGTCGAACCGCTCGTCGCGCGCCACATCGCGCCGCTGCCGGAAAAGTCTATCCCGCCGCACAGTTGGAAACAGCCGCGCTCGTACGAGGCCGGCAATCAGATCTTGCGCACGACGGAGAAAGACGCGCGGCAGACCGGCCTTTATCTCGAGCGGATCGTCACCATCGACGAGAGCGACAGCCTTCGAAAGGAGAACGACGCAGCGGCGATCGTCCTCGGCGGATTCCTGGCTAGCCGGCTCGCAAACAGCCCCGGCGAGATCCTGATCGAGCGCGACAACCTGGTGACGGATGCCCGTCTCTCGCTCGGCCGCGTTCGGCTTGGCACGTTCAGGATCTCGTTCTCGGGCGTGCCGGCGAGCGGCGTCGATCCTGA
>CAMDMH010000226.1 GCA_945901835.1 Devosia equisanguinis
CCAGAACTCGGGCCTCGACGCATCCAATCCGAACGGCGCCAGCAGCTCCGAATGGTGCTTCGATCCGCCCGCCATCAGCATCGCGAAATACTTCTGCACGAAGCCCGGATGCGCCTCCTCGTAGAGCGCGTAGAGAGAGTTCACGAGGCAATCGCCGAACGCATAGGCGTAGACGTAGAACGGCGAATGGATGAAGTGCGGGATGTACGTCCAGAACACCTCGTAGCCCGGCTTGAAATCGATGCCGTCGCCGAGGCTCTCGTACTGCACTTCCATCCAGAACCGGTTGAGATCCTCCGTCGTCAACTCGCCTTGGCGCCGGGCCTCGTGCACCTTGCGCTCGAACGAATAGAACGCGATCTGCCGCACGACCGTGTTGAGCATGTCCTCGACCTTGCCCGCAATCAGCGCCTTGCGCTCACGCTTGTCGGTCGCGCCCTTGAGCAACGCCTGGAAGATCAGCATCTCGCCGAACACGGATGCGGTTTCAGCCAGCGTCAGCGGCGTCTGCGAGAGCAGCGGCCCCTGCCCGGCCGCCAGCACCTGATGCACGCCATGGCCAAGCTCGTGCGCCAGCGTCATCACGTCCCGCGACTTGCCCTGATAGTTGAGCAGCACGTACGGATGCGCCGACGGCACGGTCGGATGCGCGAACGCGCCCGGCGATTTGCCCGGGCGAACCGGCGCGTCGATCCAGCCGTTGTCGAAGAACTTGGCAGCGATGCCTGCCATTTCCGGCGCGAACCCGCCGTACGCCGACAGCACCATCTCCCGCGCTTCCGGCCAAGCGATGACGCGCTCGGGCTTCTCCGGCAGCGGCGCGTTGCGATCCCAGTGCGACAGCTTCGGCATCCCGAGCCACTTCGCCTTCATGCGGTAGTAGCGATGCGACAACCTCGGGTAACTCTCGCGGACGGCCTCGACGAGAGCGTTGACCACGGGCGCCTCGACCTTGTTGCCGAGGTGGCGGCTATCGGCGACATCCTTGAACCCGCGCCAGCGGTCGGAGATTTCCTTGTCCTTGGCGAGCGTGTTCGTGATGAGCGTGAACAGCCGCGCGTTCTCGCCGAACACTTTCGCCAGCGCTTCCGCAGCCGCACGCCGCTTGGGCTCGGCCGGGTCGGACAACCGGTTCAGCGTCGGCTCGAGCGCCAACGCCTCCGCCTCGCCCTCCACATTGAACCGCAGCGCCGTCATCGTCTCGTTGAACAGCCGGTTGAATGCGCCGCGCCCGGTCTGGCTCTTTTCGTGGAACAGCTGCTCGATCCGCTCTTCGAGCTGATACGGCTTTTCCTTGGTCAGATCGTCGAACCATGGCTTGTACTTCGCAAGCGCCGGAGCCTGCAGCGCCTTGGCCAGCACATCATCCGGGATCTGGTTCAGTTCGAGCTCGAAGAAGATCAGGTCGGACGATATCGCCGTCAGCTTCTCCGAGATGTCGCCGTAGAACTTCGCGCGCGCCGGATCGGCCTGGTTTCCGGAGTAGAGCAGCCCCGCATAGGAACCGAGCCGCCCCATCAGATCGGACAGCTTTTCGTAGGCGATCACGGCTTCCGCTATCTTCGCGCCGTCAGCGGCGAGGCCGACGAGCTTGCCTTGATACGCAGCCTTGATCCGTGCCGCCTCCGCCGTAGCGACGGCGATATCGCGCGCGATTTCAGGCGCGTCTGGTGCCGCGTAGAGATCGGCGAGGTTCCATTCCGGCATCTGGCCGAGATCTGCCGCGCCAGCGGTGGCAGTGTTCGGCGCATGGAGGGGCGTGGGGAAAGCGTGGTGAATCATCTGTTGCCTGCTGTGTGATGCTCGTCGCTGGCCGGAACACGCCCGGAACTACCCGCCGGATGTGGCAGGTGACGCGAACAGTTTCAAGTTTATCACGTATCTTGGCGGCCCCTTAAGGCGAATGGGCGAACAATTCCGCCACGCCGAGGGGCGCTTTGACATGCGGCCCGGCGGCATGAACACGAGTGGGTTTGCGTCATGAACATCGGCACCGTCGTCGTCTGCGTGATCTTCGGTTTCTCGCTCGCCGAAGCCGTCCGCCAACCCGCGAAAGCCCAGACACCGGCCTCGTTCGCCTCGACCTCGAACTGACCCAGCGAGCCCCACCTCTTGCACATGGCAGCCAGCAGACGCCCCGCTGGCACGCCCCGATTGCATGGTCTAAGTTCCCGCCCGAACAAGGGGAAACCGGGAGACCGCTATGGCCGAGAAAACTGCAGAAAAACTCGAGAAGATCGGCGACTGGAAGTGCGTCGACGTCCAACTCGACGATGGCGCTGGGTCACGCTGAGCCGCCCCGAGAAGCGCAACGCGATGAACCCGGACCTCAACGACGAGATGGTCCGCATTCTCGACACACTCGAAATCGACCACCGCGTCAAAGTGCTGGTGCTCACCGGCGCCGGCGACAGCTTCTCCGCCGGCATGGACCTGCGCGAATATTTCCGCGCCCTCGATCACCTGCCCTACGACGAGCAGATGCAACGCCGCCGCTCTGCCTGGAACTGGCAATGGCGCATGCTGATGAACTATTCCAAGCCTACCATCGCGATGGTCAACGGCTGGTGCTTCGGCGGCGCCCTCACCCCACTCGTCGCGTGTGATCTCGCTATCGCAGCCGATGACGCGCAGTTCGGCCTTTCCGAGATCAACTGGGGCATCGTTCCCGGCGGCAACGTCACCCGCGCCGTCGTCCAGACCATGCGCCACCGCGACGCGATGTACTACATCATGACCGGCAACCCTTTCGACGGAAAGAAAGCCGCCGAAATGGGTCTCGTCAACGAAAGCGTGCCGAAGTCGAAACTGCGCGAACGCACCCGCGCCCTCGCTGTAGACCTCAAGGGCAAGAACCCCGCGACGCTCCGCGCCTGCAAGCAGGCCGTGCGCTTCGTCCAGGGCATGAGCTGGGAGCAGTCCGACGAGTATCTGCTGACCAAGAACCAGGCCGCCCGCTTCCTCGACACCGAGTCCGGACGCCAGCAAGGCCTCAAGCAGTTCCTCGACGACAAGAGCTTCAAGCCCGGCCTCCAGACGATGAAGCGTGACGTGGAATGAGGCCGGTCGCCTCGTAGCGCGGGCAAGGCCCTGCCGCAGCCCGCCTGGCCGATGCGTGATATCGGCGGGCTGTGGCTTCGCGTTGCCTACCCTACTTCCCCTGTTGAAAGCGCTTCCATGACCGCCACTCACTCGACTACCGCCACCTCCATCGCCCGCATGCTGCGCCCGCGCTCCGTCGCGGTCGCCGGCGTGTCCTCCACGCCGGGCTCGCTCGGCGGACAGGTCGTGGCGAACCTCGACCGTTTCGGCTTCGCGGGCGACATCCACATCATCCATCCCAAGCAGAACGAGCTGATGGGCCGCCGGTGCGTGCCCTCGCCGCGCGAACTGCCCGATGGCGTCGACTGCGTCGTGCTGGCGATCCCCGGCCATGCGGTGCTCGACTCTGTGAAGGCGTGCGCCGAACGCGGCGTCGCCGGCGTCATCATCTTCTCGGCAGGCTTTGCGGAAGCCGGCGAAGAGGGCCAGGCCAAACAGCGAGAACTGGCTGCAATCGCCGCCCGCACCGGCATGGTCGTCGTCGGACCGAACTGCCTCGGCTTCGTCAACTACGTCGACGGCATCTGCTGCACGTTCGGTGGCGCCGACCCGTTCAAACCCGGCCACCCGGCACCTGCGATCCTTTCGCAGTCGGGCGCCATGGCCTCCGTCATCCGTGCAGCACTCAACGCGCGCGGCCTCGGCGTCGCTCTGACCGTTTCCACCGGCAACGAAGCGGTCAACGGGATAGAAGACTTCATGGCCCACGCCATCGACGATCCCGCGATTTCCGTGCTCGCCATCGTCGCCGAACAGATCCGCCGCCCGCGCGAGTTCCTCGCACTCGCCGCCAAAGCGCGGGAGAAGTCCAAGCCCATCGTCATGCTGCATCCCGGCCGCAGCGCCGCCGCACGCGAAAGCGCCGTCACTCACACCGGCGCGATGACCGGCGACTGGGACGTGATGAAAACCCTCGTCGAGCACGCCTGCGTCGGCCTCGTCACAACAATGGACGAACTGATCGACGTCGCCGAAATGATGGCCCGCTTCGATCACCTGCCGAGCCGCCCGCCGCTGGTGCTCGGCGAGTCCGGCTGCTTCAAGGCGCTGATGCTCGATATCGCCGATGACGCCGGCCTCGATCTACCGCAGCCCGAGGGTGCGTCCTACGACGTGTTGAACAAGCTCGCACCGGGCCTCATCTTAGCCACGAACCCCGTCGATCTCACCGCGCAGCCGCTCGTCGATCCCGACCTTTACACCCGCGCTCTGCCGCCGCTCGCCGCCGATGACCGCTATGGCAGCGTCGTGCTCGGAATGATCCTGTCGAGCCCGACGATGGCCGCGCGCAAGACCGAGCCCGTGTTGAAGGCGATCCGCAGCATCGAGCACCGCAAGCCGATGGTCTACGCGATGCTCGGTGACGAAGCCCCAGTGCCGGAGAACTACGTCGGCCAGTTCCGCGATCTCGGCATCCCGTTTATCCGCTCGCCCGACCGCGTGTTACGCGCGCTGGCCGTCGTGACCAAACTGGGCGCTCGGCTGGAAAAGGCTGCCCGCGCGAAACCGCACACAGCCTTTCCCTCGGCGAAGCGCCTCCCCGCAGGCGTCATTCCCGAGTATCGCGCCAAGGCGCTTCTCGCCGAGGCCGGTTTGACCATGCCGTCAGGCATTCTCGCCCGGACGCTGGCGGAGGCGCAGGCTGCCGGTGCCGAGCTCGGCTACCCCGTTGCGCTCAAGGCCCAGGCGGCAACCCTGTCCCACAAGAGCGACGCTGGCGGCGTGATCCTCGGTCTCGATAGCCCGGCTGCCCTTGCCGAAGGCTGGCGCCGGCTCGAAGCCAACATCGCCAAAGCCGCACCCGGCCTCGTCCTAGACGGTGTTCTCGTCGAGCGCATGGCCCCCAGAGGCGGGCTCGAGTTGATCCTGGGCGTGCGCAACGACCCGGCATGGGGCCCCATCATCGCAGTCGGTCTCGGCGGCGTCCAGGCCGAAGCCCTCGGCGACGTGCGCCTCCTCCCCCCCGATCTCGACGAAACCGAGATCGCGGCAGAGTTGCATAAGCTCAAGGCTGCCCGCCTGCTGGGACCGTTCCGCGGCGCGCCGCCCCGCGACGTCCCCGCCGTCGCCGCCGTCGTCGCCCGCCTCGGCACCGTCGTTCTGGCCCACCCGGAAATCGCCGAGATCGACATCAACCCATTGATGGTGTTCGCAGAAGGCCAAGGGGCGCTCGCCCTCGACGCGCTGATCGCCGTGCGTTGACCCGCGCTCGGCGGAGATGGCGACGCCACCTGCGCGTCCCAAATGGCCCACAGGCAACACCCAACCCCTAAGGCTGCCTCTCTGGCTCTTGCCAATCCACAAGGCGACATGCGACTGACGCAGGTAACGAAGGTCCCGGGGATTCCGCTCGGTGGCATCGAACCGCGCGTCGAGTTTACGGCAGTGCCCCGCGTACCAGACCCTGAGTACCGGACCCCGAGCGAGGGTGCAGCATGGCCTCTCAACGCGACCTGATTGCAAGGTTGGAAGCCGAAATGACAGACAAGAACGCCGTTGCCCGCGCCCGTAAGACCACGGTGGACGCGTCCGACAGCTATACCGCAGCCGACATCGAGGTACTGGAGGGGCTCGAGCCCGTCCGCCGCCGCCCCGGCATGTACATCGGCGGCACCGATGAAAAGGCGATGCATCACCTCTTCGCCGAGGTGATCGACAACGCGATGGACGAGGCCGTCGCCGGCCACGCGACGTTCATCGAGGTCCGCATGGACGACGACGGCTACCTGTCGGTTTCCGACAACGGCCGCGGCATCCCCGTCGACCCCCACCCGAAATTCAAGAACAAATCCGCCCTCGAAGTCATCATGTGCACGCTGCATTCCGGCG
>CAMDMH010000227.1 GCA_945901835.1 Devosia equisanguinis
CCGAAGCAGCGTAAAGACCACGCCGGCGATAGATGTCGAGGATGCGCTGCACGTCCGAGAGAGCGCGTGATCGCGTATAGACGGTGCGCGGCTTGAGCTGCACCTCCGCCATCAGCGTGTCCTTGTCGAGCTCGCTGTTGCCCTCGAAGGCAACCTGGGCCACGACCGGGTTCTCGACGACGTTGACGACGAAGCCGTTGCCGTCGCGATCGATGCGTACGTCGGCGAAGAGCCCCGTACCGAACAGCGCCTTCAACGAGCGGTCGACCTTGCCCGCATCGTAGGAGTCGCCAGTCGAAAACTGCAGGTACGAGCGAACGGTTTCAGCGGTCAGACGCTGATTACCGACCACGCGGATATCGCGAATCACCTGGGCGACTGCGGCATCAGGCAGAACTACGCCAGTCAAGCCGATACTACCCCCGAGCATCGACATACCCAGCACGAACGCCCGCATGCATCTCATGTATTTCGACCTGTGCTTCGGCATGTGCCGATGTGCCCCTGCCTGCCGATCCCCCTGAACCCCGTCGTGCTGTCGGCAACAGCGCCACGAGTACTCGTCCCTACGTGCGAAACACTGCCTGTACACAAACGCAATGCGACAGCCGAATCCCAACCGAGCAATTTGTGTCTAACGGGTTGGTAACGTCATTGGAAGTGGCAAGAATGTTTCAGCGCAGCGATTCTGAGAGCCGTTCGTTGGACCGGCCCGCGGCGGATCAGCCGTTCAGCCGATCGCGCCGCCGGTAAGCCATCGAAGAACGATGAAACGGTCGTTCCAGAAGGAAAAAACCATCAAGGACAGCACGACCGCCAGCCCGATACGGAAGCCGATTTCCTGCGAACGTTCGCTGAGGGGACGGCGGCGGACCGCCTCGATCGCGTAGAACATGAGATGGCCGCCATCGAGAAGCGGGATCGGAAACAGATTGATGAGGCCGACACTGACCGAGATCACAGCCACAAGTTGCAGCAAAGGCTCGAGCCCAATCTTGGCGACCTGGCCCGACACCTCGGCGATACGAACGGGGCCGCCGAGCTGGTTGGCGTTTTCCTTGCCGACCGTCAGCTTGGCCAGATACTGCATCGTCGAGGTCACGACAAACCAGCTCTCCTTCACGCCCATCACGAGCGCTTCGGGAACGGTCTTGCGATGGACTTCCATGCTGCCGGGGCCCGAAATCGGCCGGATGCCGATGATGCCGCGGCGCATGGTGCCGCCGATCCCGTCGGGAAATTCCTTCAGCTCGGGGATCACGGGTATCGACACCGGCGAACCGCTGCGCTCGACGCCGATGACGAGTTGACGCTCGGGGTTGGCGCTGACGATACGGAGCAACCCGTTGAACGAACCGATGGGCGAGCCATCGATGCTTCTGATGAGGTCGCCGTTCCGGAAACCAGCCTTCATCGCGGGGCTGTCGGCGATCACCTCGCCCACGCGCGGCTCCGTCACGCGGACTCCGTACCAGCTGAACACCGCAGTGAAAATCACGATTGCAAGCAAGAAGTTGGCGATCGGACCGGCTGCAACCACCGCGGCGCGCTGCCAGAGCGGCTTGGCGTGGAAACTGCCGGCGCGTTCCTCGGGTGACAGGCGTTCGATCGCCTCGCGGTCGGGGACGCTGGCGCCGTTCTCGTCATCCATGAATTTGACGTAGCCGCCGAGCGGGATCCACGCGATCCGCCAGCGGGTGCCCTGCCGGTCGACGAAGGAACAGATCTCCGGTCCAAACCCCATCGAGAACGCGCTCACACGAACGCCGCACCAGCGGGCGACCAGGAAGTGCCCGAGCTCGTGGATGAACACCACGATGCTGAGCACGAACAGGAAGGCTGCCGCGACGAACAGAGCGCCCCAGAGGCCACCGGCCAATCCAGACAAGGTAAGCATTGATGTTCCCATCTTGTTCCAGCAGAATTCCCGCCAGGGCTGCCGATGCAGCCGAGATCTAGCCGGTACCAATCACATTACGTGCCACCGCGCGGGCTGCCTCGTCGGCCGCGAGCACATCGGCGAGGGATCGAGGCGCTCGAAACAGCGACTCGCCCTCTGCCCTATCGAGGGATGTGGCCACTGTCGTGGCAATGTCAAGGAAACCGATCCGGCGCTCCAGAAACGCTGCGACTGCTATCTCGTTGGCGGCGTTGAAGACCGCGGGCGCGCCGCCGCCGCGCTCGAGAGCCGCGCGCGCAAGGCCCAGGGCCGGGAAGCGCTCGAGATCCGGCGCCTCGAATGTGAGTGAGCCGAGCTTGACGAGGTCCAGCGGCGGCGTCGGCGCGCTCATGCGAGCGGGATACGACAGGCTGAGCGCGATCGGCGTGCGCATATCGGGATTGGCGAGCTGTGCCAGCACGGAACCGTCCCGGTACGAGACGAGGCAATGGATGATCGATTGCGGATGGACCACGACATCCAGCCGGTCGACGCCGACGGGAAACAGGTAAAAGGCTTCGATCAGCTCGAGCCCCTTATTCATCAAGGTAGCGGAATCGATCGTGATTTTTGGTCCCATCGACCAGTTGGGGTGCTGCAGTGCCTGTTCGCGGGTGGCAGCCGCGATGCGCTCCTTGGGCCACGTACGGAACGGACCGCCCGAGGCCGTCAGTGTGATGCGCTCGACATCGGCGAGGTCGGCGCTGCCCAGCGCCTGGAAAGCCGCGGAATGCTCGCTATCGACAGGCAGCAACTCCGTACCCGCAGCGGCGACCGCCGCCATGAAGACGTGACCCGCGGTAACCAGGCATTCCTTGTTGGCGAGGGCCACACGGCGGCCTTGGGCGACCGCCGCGAATGTCGGTCTCAATCCGGCAGCGCCGACGATGGCTGCCACGACGCAGTCGGCGGGTAAGGTTGCGGCCGCGACGAGCGCGTCTTCGCCGGCGGCGGCCTCGATGCCCGATCCGGCAAGCAGGCTCTTCAGCTCCGCGTAGCCGGCGGGATCGGCCAGTACGGCGAGGCGCGCTCGGTGGCGGCGAGCGAGGCCGGCGAGTTCGCGCGCATTGGTGTTGGCGGTCAGAGCTATGACCTCGAAAGCCTCCGGCGTGCGGCCGATGAGATCGAGCGTGCTCTGCCCGATCGAGCCGGTCGCACCCAACACGGACACGCGGCGGGGCGTGCCGGAGTTGCCGGATGGCGTCGAGCGGGTCTCGGCGACGGGAGGCGGTTTGACCGGGTCTTCGTATCCGAGGGACATCAGGCTTTATCCCTCAAGACCAGAACAACAGGGATTGAGCCGGCGTCTGCGATCCGCGCACCGCGGCGAGCAGAGCTGCCAGAGATGCTGCCGTCACCACGCCGTCCATCCGATCCAGGAAGCCACCATGACCGGGGATCAGGTCGCTCGCATTCTTGACGTCGAAGGCGCGTTTCAGGGCGGATTCCGCGAGATCGCCAGCTTGCGCCACGATCGACAGCAGAATGGCGACGAGTGCCAGCATCGCCGGATGGGAGCCGGACAACTGGGTCGCGAAGGTGGCACCGGCCATGGCCGCGAAGGCGATGCCGCCCAGTGTGCCAGCCCACGTCTTGCGCGGCGACAGGGCGGGCCAGAGCTTCGGGCCGCCGATCGCGCGGCCGCACAAGTAAGCGAACGTATCTGTGGTCCAGACGATCGTGAAGATGAAGAAGATGGCGGCAGCCCCGAGGCTGTCGGTACCGCGCAGCCAGATCAGCCCGATGGCAGGAAGGCCGACGTAGATCACGCCGAGGGCCGACGGGCGCGCACGATCGCGGGGGGCACTCAGATAGACCGCGAGAGTTCCCAGCAGCACCAGCAGAACGCCCCAATGGGGCAGGCCCACGACCGTAAGGCCTATCGCCACCGCGACGACGGCCGCATGTACGGCCAGTACTGCATCGATCGCTGCCCGTCGCACGATGCCGGACCATTCCCAGCACATCACGATGCTGACCAGCAGCACCAACAGCGCGAACGGAACGTAGCCGGCCCAGTTGCCGGCCAAAGCGACCACTGCGAGCACGGCACCGGACAAGGCCCGCGGCAGGAGATCCTTCGGTAATGCCGATGGCCTGACGATTTCCGTGCGACCCGTCACCTCGCCCACATCCCCCTCCATCAGGCCGTCGACCGGTGCGAGAGGCCGCCGAACCTGCGGGTGCGCGAGGCGTACTTGTTCAACGCCTCGGCCAGGAGTTCCCGGCCGAAGTCGGGCCAGAAGGCGTCGAGGAACACGAATTCCGTATAGGCGGCCTGCCAGAGCAGGAAGTTCGACAGGCGAATCTCGCCGCTGGTGCGGATCAGAAGCTCGGGATCGGGCACCGCGGCAGTGTCGAGTTGGGCACCGAGCAGCTCGGGCGTGATGTCAGCGGGCACGATCTCGCCGCGCACGGCCATCTCGGCCAGTTTGCGGGCGGCGCCGACGATCTCGCCGCGGGATCCGTAGTTGAAGGCGATGACCAGGGTCAGTGACGTGTTGGCGGCAGTCAGCTCACGCGCCTCGTCCATCAGCGACAACAGCTCGGGATCGACATTCTGGCGCTCGCCGATCACGAAGATTCGGACGCCGGCCTTGTGCAGCTCTGCGAGATCACGGCGGATGAAGCGCTTCATCAGCCCCATCAGATCGTCGATTTCGGCCAGCGGCCGCGACCAGTTCTCCGAAGAAAAGCTGTAGAGCGTCATATATTCGATGCCGAGTTCGATGCCGGCGCGGACAGTTCGCCTGACGGCCTCGACGCCCATGCGATGGCCGACTGCCCGGGGCAGCCCACGCGACTGCGCCCAACGCCCGTTGCCGTCCATGATGATCGCGACATGCCGAGGCACGGTGGCTTTCGCCGCCGCCTTCGCCCGCTTTTCTTTATCGATCATCTCCACGTGCTGGACACTGGCCGGTTCGGGGTTGCGTATCGACGCCTGCGACGATTTCGGAAGGTTCGGATCTGCCCGATAGACCTCGATCTGACGTTCAGACCTTGTTGATCTCGGCTTCCTTGGAGGCAAGCAGGGCGTCGACCTCCTTGATCAACTTGTCGGTCAATTCCTGCACCTTGGTAGAGGTTTTCTTGGCCTCGTCTTGGCTCATTCCGGCTTTTTCCGCCTTTTTCAGCGCTTCCATCCCGTCGCGACGGACGTTCCGTACCGCAATCCGGGCTGCTTCGGCGTACTTGTGACCGAGCTTGACCAGCTCGGCGCGTCGATCTGCTGTCAGCGCGGGGATCGGCAGGCGGATCACCTGGCCGTCGATGATCGGGTTCAGGCCGAGGTTGGCTTCGCGAATCGCGCGGTCGACTGCGGACACCGCCGCCTTGTCCCAGACCTGCACGCTGAGCATGCGCGGCTCGGGCACGCTGACCGTACCGACCTGGCTCAACGGCATGCGCTGGCCGTAGAGCTGCACGAACACGGGATCGAGGAGGTTGGCGCTGGCCCGCCCCGTGCGCAGGCCGATCAACTCGCGCTTCAAGGCATCGAGGCCTGTGCGCATGCGCTTTTCGAGATCGTTCAGGTCGAATAGGGCGGCCATTGGCGTTACCTCGTCTCGATGCCTTTTCGGCACTCATGGTCAGCGGCTGTCCGGCAGCGGTAAGGACCGGCGGGCCGGGATAACGTCCCTGGACACCGCATGTCGCCTACTATAGCGCGACCGTTCAACCCTGGCATTCGTACAGGCGGCTATATCGCCGCTTCCCCTCGGCGTTCCCACCAGAGTCCCCGCGGTTCGCCTCGAGTCGTGCCTGAACGCCAGGAAAGACAGAAGCGTCGCCTCAAGCCTTGCTTGAAATAACCGTGGCCCTGGCCTCGCCGCGGAGTAGCTTCAGAAGATTCCCGGGCTCGTCGATCGAAAATACAATTACCGGAAGATCGTTGTCGCGAGCAAGGGCAATGGCCGCTCCGTCCATTACTTTGAGATCGCGTGCGAGCACGTCGCTGTAGGTGAGGCTGTCGTACCG
>CAMDMH010000228.1 GCA_945901835.1 Devosia equisanguinis
GAGGAAGGCTATGACGCGGATGTCATGCAACTCGCACCCGACGCTCCCGCTCATCCGATCGCCAAGGAACTGGTCACGCATCCCGCGGTCGGCATCGTCGACTTCACAGGCTCGAACGCGTTCGGCGAGTGGGTGCGCGAGAATGCGCGGGACAAGCGGGTTTACACCGAGGAAGCCGGCGTCAACTCGATCGTCATCGACTCGGCGCCGAGCTTCAAGGGTATGTGCCAGAACATCGCCTTCTCGCTGTCGCTCCACTCCGGCCAGATGTGCACCGCGCCGCAGAACATCTACGTTCCACGGGACGGCATCGCATCGGACGAAGGGCACAAGTCGCTCGACGACGTGACGCGAGGCATAGCGGGCGCGGTCGAGAAGCTCGCGTCGAGCCCCGAGCGCGCCGCCGGGATTCTCGGTGCGATCCAGAACCCGGCAACGCTCGAACGGGTGAAGGCGGTTTCGGCGAGGGGGAATGTCGCGCTGGCGAGCACGTCTTACGAGCCACCGGGCACGACCGGCGCGCGCACCGCGACGCCCGCGATCCTGACGGCCGATGCCGGCAATCCGGCCGACGATGCGATGGTTTCGTCCGAACAGTTCGGGCCGATCAGTTTCGTGGTAGAGACGGACACGACATCGGATGCGATCGCCAGGGCCGCCGGGCTCGCCCGCACCAAGGGAGCGATCACGGCCGCGATCTATTCGACGAGCGAGGCGGTGATCGGCGAAGCCGCGGATGCTTTCGCGGAGGCCGGCGTGAACCTGTCCTGCAATCTCACCGGCGGCATCTTCGTCAATCAGAGCGCGGCGTTCAGCGACTATCACGTGTCCGGGGCCAACCCCTCCGGCAATGCGTGCCTGACGGACGCAGCGTTCGTCGCCGGCCGCTTCCGCGTCGCGGGTCTGCGCCGGCCGGCTCAGGCTGGCGGGTGAGATGGGTGGGTCAGACTGGAGACGAATTGTCTGCCACCTGAAAAAGTGCACTACTTCGATGTCAGCCACGCCAAAGATCTAGGGAGGATCGGCATGAGGAAGACAATGATCGGCGCGGGCATGCTCGCCGCCGGGCTTGCAATGTCTGCGGGCGCCGTAATCGCGCAAGTGACGCTCAACGCCAGCGGATGGGTGCCGCCGTCGCACCCACTCGTGAACGACATGATGATGCCGTTCTGCCGCGACGTGGAGAAGGACACGGCCGGACGGGTGAAATGTAATCTGCTGCCGAAGGCCGTCGTCGCGCCGCCGCAGACGTTCGACGCGGTAAAAGACGGCCTCGCCGACATCTCCTTCACCGTGCACGGCTATACGCCCGGCCGCTTCCCGCTCTCCGAGGTCGCGGAGTTTCCGTTCCTCGGCGATACCTCGGAAGCCGTGTCGGTCGCCTATCAGCGTCTCTACGACCGCGAGTTGAAGAAATTCGACGAACACAAGGGCGTTCATACGCTGGGCGTCTTCACACACGGCCCCGGCCAGATCTTCAACACCAAGCGCGCGATCACCTCGCTCAAGGATCTCGAGGGCATGAAGATCCGCGTCGGCGGCGGCGTGGTGAACGATGTCGCCAAGGTGCTCGGCACGGTGCCGATGCTGAAGCCGGCGCCGGAAAGCTACGAACTGCTGAGCCAAGGCGTCGCCGACGGATTGTTCTTCCCCAAGGAGTCACCGCTGTCGTTCAAGCTCGTGCCGATCATCAAGCACGTCACCTATATTCCGGGCGGGCTCTATAACGTCAGCTTCATGATGATGATGAACCCGGCGAAGCTCGCGCAGATCTCGGCCGACGATCGCAAGATCATCGACAAATATTCGGGCGAGAACCTCGCGCGCCGAGCGGGCAAGGCGTGGGACGCCATGGACGCCAAAGCCGTCGCTGCCGTGGCCGAAGCCAAGATCCCCGCTGTCACGGCCAGCGCTGCGTTCATCGAAGAGATCAAGGCCAAGACCAGCGGCCTCGAGAAGTCGTGGACAGAAAAGGTGAAAGCGAAAGGTGCAGACGGCGCTGCACTGCTCGCTGCACTTCGCAAGGAGATCACGGCCTACAAGCCGTAGTCCACCAAGCTCGTTTCGGACAGCGACGCGGCACTTTTCCTCGGGAGAGTGCCGCGTCTATCTGCAACTGCGGGAGTGTACTCTCACTTGCATCAAGTCCAACGTACCGAGGCCTGAATGCAACCGCTGAACTGGTTCGACAAGCTGGTCACCCCGCTGCTGGGCGGCGTCGCTGCGATCATCCTGTTCGTGATGATGATACTCACCTGCAGCGACGTGATCGGGCGCTATTTTCTCAATGCACCGGTCTTCGGCGCTTTCGAGATGACGGAACTGCTGCTGGCCTGCCTGATCTTCACCGGCCTGCCGCTCGTCACGCTTCGGCAGGAGCACATCTGCGTCGATGTCCTCGACGGGATCACGCCGGATTGGATGCTCCGGATCCAGCATGTCGTCGCGAGCTTCGTGGCGGCCGTGGCGACGTCCTATCTGGCATGGCGGCTTTCCTTGCGTGGAGCAAACATGCTGGCCGCCGGCGAGACGACCGCGCAGCTCAAGCTACCGCTCGGCTATCTCGCGACCGGCATGAGCGTGCTGATGGCGATCACCGCCGTTTCGTTCTTCATCCTCATCTTCCGGCGGCCCAGTCGCCAGTCGACCGGAGAGGTCTGAGCCCTATGTTCGAAGCGCTCGTCGGCCTCGGCGCATTCCTGGCACTCGCCTTCCTTCGCGTACCCATGGCCTTCGCAATGGGCATCGTCGGGTTCTGCGGCGTTTGGTGGAAGCTGTCGTTCAACGCGGCATCCGCGATGATCGCGCAGATCACCTATGAAACCGGCATGTCCTATACGCTGTCCGTGATCCCCCTATTCATCCTGATGGGGAACCTCGTGGTGCGGGCGCGGATCTCCGACGAGTTGTTCCAGGCGGCGTACTGCTATCTCGGCCACCGGCGCGGCGGCCTCGCGATGGCGACCATCGTCTCTAGCTCCGGCTTCGGCGCGATCTGCGGCTCGTCGATCGCGACGGCGGCGACGTTCGCCAAGGTCGCCTATCCCTCGATGCAGCGCTATCACTACAAGGACCATCTCGCGACCGGCGCGATCGCGGCCGGTGGCACGATGGGCATCCTGATACCGCCGTCCGTCATCATGGTGATCTACGGCATCATGACCGAGACCAGCATCGGTAAGCTGTTCATCGCCGGCATCATTCCCGGACTCATCGCCACGGTTCTGCTGTGCCTCGCGGTGAAATGGATCACTTGGCGCGACCCGGACGCCGGGCCTGCGACGGAGCCGCATTCGTGGGCCGAAACGCTCGCGGCGACGCGCAAAGTATGGCCCGTGGTGGCGCTGTTCGCACTCGTGATCGGCGGCATCTACGTGGGCGCTTTCACCGCCGCCGAAGGTGCGGGCATCGGGGCTGGCGGCGCATTCCTGTTCGCGCTGTTCAGGCGGACGCTCGACATCGAGACGCTCGTCGATGTGCTTGCCGAGAGCGCGCGCACAACGTCGATGCTGTTCATGATCCTGATCGGCGCTCTGCTGTTTGCGAGCTTCGTCAAATACACGTCGATGCCCACCGATCTGAAATCGTTCGTGTCGATGTTCGGCGCGCATTCGTGGATGGTGATCGTCGCGATCTGCGCGGTCTACATCCTGCTGGGAACGGCGATGGAGGAACTGTCGATGATCCTCCTCACGGTGCCGCTGTTCTTTCCGGTGGTGACGTCGCTGGGCTACGATCCGATCTGGTTCGGGATCGTGGTCGTGCTCGTCGTTCAGATCGGAATGATAAGCCCACCGGTCGGCATGAACATCTTCGTGGTGAAGAACCTGCTGCCGCACATATCGATCGGGACGATATTCCGCGGCACGACGCCGTTCTCGGTCGCGCTGATCGTGATGCTTCTGTTGCTGCTCACGTTCCCCGGGATCGCGACGTGGCTGCCGGGGTATATGAAGTAGGACGTCAGCGAGCAATTGCCGGGACAGACAGAAACCCGCGGAAGCGGGCACGGGGGCTGCGGACGGCGGGGCCGTCCAGCGTATAGTGCGGGAAGCGCGCGAGGAAACGGCCGATAGCAATGCGGCCTTCGATGCGGGCCAGCGTAAGGCCGACGCACTGATGCGGGCCGCTCGCGAACGCCAGATGCCGGTTGGGATCACGCGTTATGTCGAAACGGTCGGGATCGGAGAATTGTGCGGGATCGCGGTTCGCCGCGCCGATCACGAGATGCACCGGCGTTCCCGCCGCGAGCGATACGCCGTCGATCGAGGTTGCGACCGTGGTAATGCGATTGCCCAGCTGATTGGAGCTTTCGTAACGCAGGATTTCCTCGATCGCGGACTTGATGCGGCCCGGCTCCGCGACAAGACGCGATTTCTCGTCGGGCCATTGCGCCAGCAAGACGAGGCCGTTGCCGATCAGGTTTGTCGTGGTTTCGTGGCCAGCGTTGAGCAGGAAGATGCAGTTGTGAAGGAGTTCCTTCTCGCTCAGGCGCTCGCCGCTGCCTTCGCCTGCGATAAGGCGCGAGAGCACATCCTCTTCCGTATCGAGCATGTCGCGGCGGCGATCTGCGACGAGCCCTTCGAGATAGGCGAGGAAGTCGGCCACCGCCGCATTGCCGCGCGCTTCCTGCTCCGGCGTCAAGACGGGCTCGAGCGCGCCCAGGATCGCGAGTGACCAACCGCGCAGGGGACCTCGGTCGGTATGCGGGACGCCGAGCAGATTGCCGATCACCTCGATGGGAACAGCGGACGCGAAGTCCTCGATCAGGTCTATGCGGCCGCGGGCTTCGGCGCGGTCGAGAAGTTCATCCACCAGCGCGACGAGTGCGGGCTCCATCGCCGCGATCGCACGCGGATTGAGCGCGCCGGCGAGAATGCGGCGCACGCGGGTGTGCAGCGGCGGGTCGTTGAAGACGAGGCTCGTCGTGTGATGCTCGAACAGCGGCGTGGGGCCGTACTTCGCGCCGAACTCGATTTTCTTGTCGGAGGAGAAGGTCGCGGTGTCCTTGTAGACGGCTTCGAGATCGGCATGACGCGTGAGCATCACTGAGCCGTCGGGAAGACGCTTCACCGGGGCATGCTCACTCAGCGCGCGGTCGGAGGGGAAGGGATCGACGACGAAGTCGGCGGGCAGGTGCTTGAGATCGAACGTATCGGCGATCTCGCGGGCGCGGTCGGGAGGCAGTGATGGCATCGCGGGGCACTCCCTTTTGCAAGGGTGTCAGACCCGGAGGGTCTGACACCACCGTCAGGACTTGAACTTCTGCGCGAGGGTGTCGGTCGCGCGGGCGAGCAGCACTAGATCGGTGCCGACGGCGACGAAGTTGTAGCCCCAGCCGATGTAGCGGCGCGCTTCGTCCTCGTTGCCGGTGAGAATGCCGGCGCCCTTGCCAGCCGCGCGAATGCGCCTGCCTGCATCCTCGATCGCCTGCTGCACGGCCGGGTGCGCGGGATTGCCGATCTGGCCGAACGAAGCGGAGAGATCGGAGGGGCCGATGAACACGCCGTCGACGCCGGGAACAGCGGCAATGCGATCGATCTCTGCCAGCGCTTCGCGCGTTTCGACCTGCACGAGCACGCAGATCTCGTCGTTCGCCTTGGTGAGATAGTCCTTCACGCGGCCGAACTTCGCGGCGCGACCGCTGCCGGTGACGCCGCGAATGCCATGGGGCGGATATCGCGTCGCTTCGACCGCCTGCCGGGCTTCGTCGGCGTTCTGCACGTACGGCAGCAACAGCGTCTGCGCCCCGATGTCGAGATAGCGTTTGATGAGCACTGGATCGTTCCACGCCGGACGCACGATGCTGTGCGCTGAGCCGCGCGCGCTCGCCTGGAGCTGGCTCAGAATGTCCGGCACCTCGTTGGGCGAGTGCTCCGTGTCGAG
>CAMDMH010000229.1 GCA_945901835.1 Devosia equisanguinis
ATGCCTGGCCGGCCGCCGTACATGCTCACTACAAACTGCGCTACAACGGCATCGAGGTCGGGCGGCTCGACGTCACCTCGACCAAGGCCGACAAAACTTACACCATGTCCGGTTCGGGCAAAGTTTCGGTGCTGTTCGGTGCGGTCACTTGGGCGGGGTCGTCGAATGTGTCGGGCGTTGTCGCCGGCAACACGCCGCAGCCGATGAGCTATTCGTTCGACTGGAAGAACAACCGCAAGGGCGGCGCAATCAAGCTCGGCTTCAAGAACCGCGTCGCGACGGACATATCCGTGACGCCGCCGCCGGAGCCGCACAAGGAGCTCGTGCCCCTGCTGCCGCAGCACAAGGCGGGCGCGTTCGATCCGGTGTCGGCCCTGCTGATGCTGACGCGGGCGGATGGCCGGCCACCATGCGAGCGCCGCGTCGAGATCTTCGACGGCAAGCAGCGCTACGACATCGTGCTGTCGTTCAAGCACAAGATTAAGCTGGACGATGTGAAAGGCGGCGGCGCGGGCGAGACCGCAGACGTGTGCCGGGCCATGTACGTTCCGGTCGCTGGACATCGTGACAACGCCGCGACGAAGACTTACGCGTCGAACAGCAATGTCGAGGTCGTGATGCGCCGCGTGCCGGGGACGACGGCCCACATCCCCTATTCGGTGACCGTGCCGACAGCCTGGGGCACCGGCTCGATGGTGACCGAACGGATCGAGCTGACGATGGCCGGCGGGACCAAGGTTGCGTTCGGGCGGTAACTGGCGGGACAGTTCGTTCGTAGGGCGGGTCAGCGCAGCGTAACCCGCCGGCATCGATTGCAACTCGGCGGGTTACGCAAGCCGCACGCTTCGCGTGGCAGCTTGCTAACCCGCCCTCTTGCTAACCCGCCCTACGGAATTACTGTGCGCGGTGAACTTCGAATTGTCTTGAGGTTGATGTGGTGATTGTGACCGCCCCTCACCCCGACCCTCTCCCCGTTTCGCTGCGCTTCCACGGGGAGAGGTAGAAGACGGCTAAGGCTTCCAGCTCAAGAAATTCGCGATCAGGCCCAGCCCGAGGCGCTGGCTTTTTTCGGGGTGGAACTGGGTGCCGGCCATGTTGTCGCGGGCGACCATGGCGGTGACCGGGCCGCCGTAGTCGGTGCGGGCGACGACGGTCGACGGGTCGGTCGCGGCAAGGTGGTAGGAGTGCACGAAATAGGCGTGCAGGCCGTCGCCGCCGGTGGGCATTCCGGCCAGCAGCGGATGCGGATGGAGCACGTCGAGCGTGTTCCAACCCATGTGCGGGATCTTCAGCGTGGGGTCGTTCGGCTCGATGGCCACGACATCGCCGGGGATCCAGCCGAAGCCTCGCGTTTCGCCGAACTCCAGGCCGCGCGTCGCCATCAACTGCATGCCGACGCAGATGCCGAGGAACGGCCGGCCCTTACGGCGCACGGTGTCGAACAGCGCGTCGTGCATACCGGGCACGGCGTCGAGGCCCCGGCGGCAATCGCCGTATGCGCCGACGCCGGGCAGTACGACGCGGTCGGCGGTCGCGACATCTTCGGCCTTGCCGCTCAGGATGATATTGGCATTGCTGCCGCCTTCACGGGCCGCGCGCTCGAAAGCCTTGTGGGCGGAGTGCAGATTACCGGACCCGTAGTCGATGATGACGACGCGCTCGCTCATGTCGAGGACGCCCTAGAGCGCCACGGCAACCAGCTGCGGCCAGCAGAGCCGAGGCGGCCGCCCATGTCGTTGCCAGTTGCTGCGCCCGTAAGGCGATGGCCGGAGCCGGAGGCGACATTCGACGGCTGGGACATCGACGCGCTTCTCGACGCATTTTCGGCCGCGAGGCGCTGGTCGTTCAAGTAGGTTTCCAGGAAGCGGCGCTCACATTCGTCCAGCGTGCGGCCGGAGACCGTGCCGAGCGTCCGCCAGCCGCGGCTCTCCATACCCCATCGCTGCAGGCTCGCGGCCTCGAAGCCAAGGAACAGGTTGAACGCGCTGATCATCAGCGAGATCCATCGCCAGCTGAGGCCCGAGGCGACAATCACGAGTGCTACCGCAGCGAGCGCCAGCAGGTGGATGCCGAAAGCGTACCAGAGGCGGTTCGCCAGCAGCCAGAGTGGGCCGAAGACCACCGCCAGCGGCGTGAACCGGTCGCTGACGAAAACGAGGCTGCCTGCGCGGTCGATGCGGTCGGCCGGCGGCTCGGGAGGCTCATGGACGGTGTAGAATTGCATGGATACCGATCGTCTTCGTAGTTTGGGTTAGCGCATTGCGCGTAACCCAACATTTCACTGTGTCCGTCGCAAGACGTCGGGTTAGGCTCGGCGCGGCCGAGCTAACCCGACCTACAGAGAGCCCTTGGTCGAGGGGATGCGGCCGGCTTGGCGCGGATCTAGCGTCAACGCCGTGCGGAGCGCGCGGGCGAGGCCCTTGTAGCACGTCTCGGCGATGTGGTGGTTGTTCTCGCCGTGCAACGTCTCGACGTGCAGCGTGATGCCGGCGTTCTGCGCGAAAGCCTGGAACCACTCGCGGAACAGCTCGGTATCCATCTCGCCCAGCTTCGGGCGCGTGAACTCGACCTTCCAGACCAGATAGGGCCGGCCGGACACGTCGATCGCGACGCGCGTCAGGGTATCGTCCATCGGCAGATGCACATCCGCATAGCGCGTGATCCCGAGCTTGTCGCCCATGGCCTTCGCGATGGCTTGCCCCAGCACGATGCCGGAGTCTTCGGCGGTGTGGTGGTGGTCGATATGCAGGTCGCCCTTGGCCGACAGGGTGATGTCGATCAGGGAGTGGCGGGCGAGTTGCTCCAGCATATGGTCGAGGAAGCCGATGCCGGTCTTCACGTCATATGCGCCCGAGCCGTCCAGATCGACCGTGGCCTTGATCTGGGTTTCCTTGGTGTTGCGCTCGATGGTGGCTTGCCGCTTCACGGGCCATGCTCCCGGGTTGAATACGTCGAAGCCAGCGTTTAACAGCTTGGACGCCCCGTTGGTAGGGGCTGGCGTGCCGGTCACTGGACGACCAGAACCTGGCCGACCATATCAAGACTTCGTTCACGATTTCTGCATGCGCAGACTGCACGGTAAGGCTGGCGATCCCATGACATCGAATTCCCAGGGCCAAGAGCCCTCCTCCGGCTGGCACGGCACGACCATCCTGACCGTGCGCAAGGGCGGCCGCGTCGTCATCGCGGGCGACGGACAGGTGAGCCTGGGCGCGACGATCATCAAGGCGAACGCGAAGAAGGTGCGCTCGATCGGGCGCGGCGACGTGATCGGCGGGTTTGCGGGGGCGACGGCGGATGCGTTCACGCTGTTCCAGCGGTTGGAAGCCAAGCTCGAGCAGTACCCGGGGCAGTTGACGAGGGCGTGCGTGGAGCTGGCAAAGGACTGGCGGACGGACCGCTATCTGCGGCGGCTCGAGGCCATGATGCTGGTCGCCGACGCCGAGGTGACGCTGGTGCTGACCGGCACGGGCGACGTACTGGAGCCGGAGAGCGACGTGATGGGCATCGGCTCCGGCGGGATGTATGCGCTGGCGGCTGCCCGCGCGCTGATCGACCAACCGCTCGACGCCGAAGCGATCGCCCGCAAGGCGATGGGGATCGCGGCGGAGATCTGCGTCTATACGAACACGAGCCTCGTGGTCGAAAGTTTGGCGAGCAAGCGGTAGCATGGCTTGGCTGTACCTCTTTCTCACCGGCATTGCCGAAATCGGGATGACCACGGCGATGCGCTATATCGGGTGGCCACAGAAAGTGCTGCCTCTGGTCGCATTCCTGATCGCTGCGAACGTGAGTTTCGCACTGCTCGTCGTTGCGACCTGGACCATTCCACTCGGCACGGCCTATGCGATCTGGACGGGCATCGGTGCCGCCGGAACCGTACTCGTCGGCATCCTGTGGTACGATGAACCGGTGGGAACGCTGCGGCTTGTTTTTCTTACCCTCTTGATCGGCTCGATCATGGGCCTGAAGATAGTATCCTGATCGGATCGCGGCGGCAGCGCCGCGTGATGAAAACAAGCGCCACCAACAAGGCGCAACAATAGGAGGCGGCGATGCGGCGGTCGTTGGCGGCGGTGGTTGTTGCAATAGCGGGCGGGTTCGCGCTCACGATCGGGCCGGCAATCGCCCAGTCCTTCCCCGACAAGCCGGTCCGGTTCGTGGTGCCGTTCCCGGCGGGCGGGGGCAACGAGATCACGGCGCGGGCGCTCGGCGAAGGCATGACCAAGGACCTCGGTCAGCAGGTCATCATCGAGATCAAGCCGGGGGCTGGCACCATCATCGGCACGGAGTTCGCGCTGAAGAGCCCGCCGGACGGATATACGATCTTGATGTCCTCGTTCGCGCACATCGTCAATCCGACCCTGCAGAAGAAGCTGCCTTACGATCACAAGAACGTCGCACACGTGGCGATGATCGGGCGGTATTCCAACGTAGTCGTCGTCAATCCCGACCGGCCGTTCAAGACGATGGCGGAACTGATCGCGCATGCCAGGGCCAATCCCGGTCAGCTCAATTACGGCTCATTCGGCAACGGCAGCTCGCCGCACTTCTTTCCCGAGATGCTGAAGTACATGGCGAAGCTCGACATCACGCACATTCCCTACAAGGGGGCCTCGCCGGCGATCATCGACCTGCTCGGCGGGCGGCTGGACATGGTGTTCTCGACATCGGCCAGCGCGCAGTCGCACATCCGCAGCGGGAAGCTGCGGCATCTGGCGGTGACGTCGGGCACGCGCTCGACGTTCTTCCCGGACGTGCCGACGATCGCGGAACAGGGCGTGCCCGGCTACGACGCGGTGGCGTTCTACGGCGTACTCGCGCCGGGCGGAACGCCGCCGGCAATCGTCGCGCGGCTCAGCCAGTCGATACAGCTCGCGGCGAAGTCAGAGTTGTTCCAGCGCCGCTCGAAAGAGGACGGGATCGAGCTCGATCTTGGCGGGCCGGAAAAGCTCGCCGACTTCATGAAGGGCGAAGAAGTGCGCTGGCGGAAGGTGATCGAGGCGTCGGGGATCAAGGCGGATTGAGAGGCCGCGCCGGTCGGTTCGCTGCCCAAGTGTCCGATCTCGTGGATGGTCCGCTGCCGTTTACTCCTTATCCGACTTATCCGACGCGTGCCACAACGGCGGCGGTTATCCAGTCATCCCGGTGCTTGTCACCGGGATCCCGTGCGCCACGCAAGCGAACGTTCGAACAAGCGGCACACTGGGGCCCGGGGACGAGCCCCGGGATGACACTGTAGTTTTGGGCAGTCGTTGGTGAGCAGATCGACGCTACCGATTGATGATTGAATGCTTCGCGGCGCGGGGAGAATGCCGACCGCCTTCGATGCGTCGGCATCCAAACAATTTGAATTAAATGCCGCCGTTTTATTTTCCGATGCAGAAATTCTTAACTGCTACAATTCGATTTGTTCAGTATTATGTTCGGAGTAACCATGGCAATTCCCCTTTCACCTGCGCGCCGTTTCGTGACCGGTCCGGATGGCGCCCCATTGTCGCTGGCGGATCTGCCGCCGGCCGAGACCCAGCGTTGGGTCATTAGGCGCAAGGCCGAAGTGATCTGCGCGGTTCGCGGCGGATTGCTGACCATCGAAGAAGCGTGCGAGCGCTATCGCCTGACCGTGGACGAGTTCATGAGCTGGCAGGCGATGTCCGCCAAGCACGGCATGAAGGGTCTGCGCACCACGAAGATCCAGGAATACCGCGCCGAAGAGGTGTAATACCGTCGGTTCATAATCTCGACTCGTGTTGCGTGGGTGCGATTCCGCTGATCGCCAGATCGTGATTCCATATCTCCATTGATTCGATGGAGGTCTGGATGACGGTGCCACTCGAGATCCGGCGGGATCGAACACCCGC
>CAMDMH010000230.1 GCA_945901835.1 Devosia equisanguinis
AGGACTTCGCGGCGGATACGCTCCTGCCATTGCGGCGCGCGCGCCATGAGATAGAGCGACCACGTGAGCGCCTTCGCGGTCGTCTCGTGACCGGCCAGCAGAAACGTCAGTAGATTGTCGACGAGTTGGTCGTCCGACATAGGCTGGCCGGTTTCGGGATCGCGGGCGGCGAGCAGACGGCCGAGCAGGTCTTTCGCGCCTGCCGGTTCACTTCGGCGGCGGGCTAGCAACTGGTGCACGGTCCCGCGTAACGCCTCCGCTGCGCGCCGCGACGGCCATTTGCCGGGGTGCCAGACCCATTCGGGAAGCCCGACGATGCCGAAGCCGATTTCCCAGCTGACCCAGGCCAGCAGCCGATGCGCTTCACGCTTGATCACCGCGTCCTCGGCCGGCACGGTGCCGGCCAGGATCGAGCTCGTAATGATCTCGTAGGTCACGTCCGTCATGGCGTGATCGACGGCCGCGATACTGCCCGGAGGGGCCCTGCGCCAGCGCTCGACCTGGCGGCCGGCAGCCGACGTCATCGCGGGGATATGGCCGAGCAACTCCTGGTGGCGGAACAGCGGCGCGGCAGTCCGGCGCTGCCAGCGCCAGGCGGGACCTTCGGCGGTCAGGATGCCATGTCCGAGCGTCGGCTCGAAGATGCGCCGCTCCAGCGGGGTCTTCGTGAAGTCCTCATGCTCGTGCAGCAGAATTCGCTCGACCATCGCGGGGTCTGTGACCCAGGCGTTCTTGCGGCCGTTCCGTTCTACGACGAGGAGCGGCTGCTCGTTGACGCTGGCCGGCAGCGTTCGCAGCGGATTGCGCACGAAGGTCGGCAGGAAGCGTGAGAGCGGCAAGGGCTCGCGCGGAGGCTCTACCGTCGGCGGATAGAGCGGCGGCGGATCCGCCCGTTCGGCCTGTTCAACCTGATCGCGGGCCATCAAGCCACTCCCGCTCACTGTGCTGCGTCAGCACACCCTGATGAAAGAGAAAAAGCGCAGCCGAGGCCACGCTTATCTCATATCTCAGAGGCGCAAGGTCGAATTCGGGCAGATGGCCGAACGCAGGCCCGAAGTCTCGTTCAAGCCGCCGCGGCCTTGGCCTTCGCCTGGCGGGCGATACCCGACAGCTTCTTCAGGCGCTTGCGGGCCGCCGGGGTGTTGCCCTGGATGCGCGTGACCTTGGCGCGGGGAATTGCGTGAGCGAGCTTTTTCTTGCGCGTCTCGATATTGCGTGGCGAACGCGCGCCTCTCTGTGCAGCCATGGGGAAACCTCGAATGAATGGTTGGCGGAGCCTCAGGGCGCGAACGCGCCTCCAGCCCGGTTGCGCCCTCAGTTAGGCGAAATCGGCAGCGGTGGCAAGCTGGGGATGGAATAGCGTTGTTTTTCCGACGCGCACTTCCCCCTCCCCTCGATGGGGAGGGGTCGGGGGTGGGGTGAAAAAGCCGCAAGTGCCATCGAGCGTCCTTCCGACCGTTACGCCGAGTGACACCCCCACCCCTATCCCCTCCCCACAAGGGGGAGGGGGACCTGAAGTGCGATTTCGCACCACGCGTGCAAAGGGCTGCCTCTCACCCAGGGCCAGTGCCCGCGGGCAAGCCCGAGTTCACTTCGCTCGCGGGGACCAAGCCGAGGCGTTCGATGGCGGTTTCGAGGGTGGCGGGGTCTTCGTCGGCGAGGGCGGCCTTGCGCAAAAGTGCCACATGGCGGGCCGGGTCGGTGTGGCCGGAGAGTGTGGGCACGAGGCCGAGGATGCGCGCGTATTTCGCGGTGCCGCGGTCATGGGTGTCGCCGTAGCCTTTGACGAGGTTGCGGCACTCGGCGATCTCTACGGCCAGCGCGTAGTCCTTCGGCGCAGTCTCTGCGATGAGTTGCAGCCACGCCTCGAGGCTCGCCTGCTCGCGCGTATAGCGCATCGAGGAGCGGCGGCGCGGCTTCAGGCTCGCGACCGCGTGCATCAAGAGGAAGCCGCGCAGCGAGGTGGTCTCGACGATGCGCCCTTCGCGCGTGAGGCGGCCGACGATGCGCCGCGCCAGAAAATTGCGCTCGAGGAAGCGGCCGAGCCACGCGGGCACGGTCTCCGCGATCTCCTGCAGGCGGGGATGCAGGAACTCGGCGACCCGGAGGGCCTGCCCCTCATCGACCTTCACTTCGGCTGCGACGCGATCGAAGCGGGCTGCTCGGATCTTCAGCTCGGCGACGCGGATCGTATCTTCGTAGGCCATGCCAAGTGCCAGATAGCGGGCGACCTCGGTGAGCAGGCGCTTGCTGCCGTCGCCGTGGTGGCGATCGAGCGCGGCGATGGGCGCGAGGCGATCGAGAAAGAGTCGCGCGTAGGCGGCGTCCTGATAGTCGGTGAGGCGGCGCACGGCTTCTTGCGCGATCGGGCGCACCGGCTCGGCATAGGCGGTGCCGGCTTCGGTGAGCGCGATCGTGAACGGGCTCTGGCGGACGGGTGCGGCGGCTGTCTTCGGTTGTGGCGCTGAAGGCGCCGGCGAAGCGGTAGGCTTGCCCAGAGCATCGTCGAAGCCGCGTGCGAAGCCGCGCTTGGAAGCGGTGACGCCGACGCCGCTACGCTCGATGGCGCTCTCGAACTCCGCGCGATCGAACGGCAGTGCTCCGGATGCGGCAAGTGCGCCCAGCATGACCGCCGAGATGACGCTTCCGGTTTCTTCGGCCGCCGTTCCCATGTCGCAGGCGACGAGGCGATACGCGGCGAGGCGGGCGGCTTCGAGAAGGACTGTCTCGTCGGCCCGGCCATCACCCGGCACGAGGCGTTCGGTCATGGCGAAGACGCGGCCGGTCGAGGTGACGAGCGTGGTGCGGTCGGGCGTGACGATGCCGCGCTGGATGGCGCGACCGGCTTCCATCAGTTCGGAGGCGAGCACGATGTCGACGTCGCCCGGCATGGGGGAGAGCGCCATGACGGGTACTTGTCCTCCTCCCCCCTCTTTTTTCCCCCCACCGCTCTCTTGCCCCCCACCCCCGTCCCCTCCCCACGAGGGGGACGGGGGAAGCAAGGGCTGTCCGTTTCGGATGTCAGAACCGGAGGGGCTGCCACCGCCGGTAAGGGGAAACAGCTCCAGGTAGTAGTTGGTTGCGCCGGTGCGTTGGGCGACGCCGGGGATCGAGGTCTGCTGCGCGAGCCAGCCGTTGGCCTCGGCGGTTTCGACGATCCAGCCGGCGAGCACGCCGCCGCCTTCGCCGCCCATGGCGAGGATCGCGATGCGGATGGTGCGATTCATCGGCACGCCCACGGTCACGCTCTCGCCGCGACGAGGCGGCGCTCCATGCGGGTCTGCAGGCGGCGGATGATGGCGCTGCGCCAGCGTTGCTTCGTCCGCTCCCAGCGGCCGGGATTGGAGACGATCGTGGCGCGATAGAACGACGGACAGAGCACGGCGGCGTGAGCGACCTCGCCGCAAAGGCCGCAGCCGACGCAGGAGTTGATGACCTTCGTCACGGGATCTTTGCGCAGGGGATCAGGGTTCGGCGCGATGGTCAGCGACGGACAGCCGGACAGGCGAATGCAGGAGTGATCCCCGGTGCAGGTTTCCGGGTCGACACCGAAGCGCTCGCGCTCCACGCGTTCGCCGCGTGCCACGGCCTGCGCTTTCAGCGGGCGCTCGCGGCGCTGGCGGTTCAGCATGCACTCGGATTGCGCAACGATGACTTTGGGTCCCGGTTCCTTAGACGTGAGCGCCTCCTTCAAGGTGCGCATCATCGTCTTTAGGTCGTAGGTCGGATTGATCGTGCGGGCCCACGATACGCCGATGCCGCGAACGGCCTTCTCGATGGTATTGCCCGTCGCGCGGGTGGGTTGGGCGTGGTGCGACGACAAGATGTCCTGGCCGCCGGTCGCGGCGGAGTAGCCGTTGTCGACGACGAGGATGACGTTGTCGGACTTGTTGAACACGGCGTTGCCGACCGACGACGAGAGCCCGTTGTGCCAAAAGCCGCCGTCGCCGATCATCGAGATGGCGCGCTTTACCGGCTTATCCGGCGTGCCTTTCACGTTGAAGGCGGAGGCAGCGGCGGGCCCGAGTCCGTAACCCATCGTGGACGAGCCGATGTTGAACGGCGGCAGCGATGCGAACAGGTGGCAGCCGATGTCGCTCGACACGTGATGCGGGCCGGTCTCGCGTTCGACGAGTTTCATCGCGGTGAAAATCGGCCGTTCCGGGCAGCCCGTGCAGAACGACGGCGGACGCGCGTGGACCTTGCCGTCGAGCATCGCGAGCGCGGCCTTGAGGCGGTTGTCGCTGGGTGAAGGCGCGTCGGCTGGAACGAGGGCGGGCCGATACGCACGGACGAACGACTTGATACCGTCGCGCATGATTCCGCCGGTCAACTCGCCGGCCATCGGCAGCATGTCCTTGCCGTTGATTTTCGTTTGGATGTCGGCGCGGCGGAGGACCGTGTTGACGGCCTGCTCGATGAATTCGGGCTGGCCTTCCTCGACGATCAGGATCGCCTGCTTCGTGGCGGCGAACCACGTGAGTTCGTCGTCGATCAGGGGATAGGTGACGTTGAGCACGTAGATCGGTACGCGGCTGTTGCCGAACGCGTCGGCGAGCCCCAGCGTCTCGAGTGCGCGGACGACGCCGTTATACATGCCGCCCTGGCAGACGATGCCGATGTCGGTGAGATCGCCGGGGAAGAATTCGTTGAGGCCGTGGTCCGCGATGAACTTCACGGCGGCAGGCCAGCGCTTCTCGATCTTCTCCTTCTCGTGCGCGTAGCTCATCGGCGGCAGCACGATCTTGGACGTTTCGCGCCTGGGTGCGTTCAACGCATCGGCCAGCGTGAACGAAGGCGCGACGTTGGCCTTCGTCTCGAAGCGGCCGTAGACGTGGCAGGCGCGGATCCGCACTTCGAGCATGACGGGCGTGCTCGACGCTTCCGACAGCTCGAAGCCCTTCTCCACGCAGTCGACGATCTTGTCGACGCTCGGGCGCGGATCCATCAGCCAGATCTGGCTCTTCATCGCGAAGGGATGCACGCGCTCCTGCATGATCGAGGAGCCTTCGCCGTAGTCCTCGCCGACGATGATGAGCGCGCCGCCGGTGACGCCGCCAGACGCGAGGTTCGACAGTGCGTCCGAGGCGACGTTGACGCCGACGACGGACTTGAAGGTGACGGCGCCTCGCAACGGATAGGACACGGATGCCGCGAGCATCGCGGCGGCGGCGGCCTCGTTGGCGCTACTCTCGAAGTGGACGCCGAGATCGTCGAGGATGTCCTGCGCGTCGCCGAGCACGTCCATCAGGTGGGAGACGGGCGCGCCTTGATAGCCGCCGACGTAGGCGACGCCCGATTGCAGCAGCGCCTTGGTGATGGCGAGGATGCCTTCGCCACGGAACTCTTCGCCCGGCCCCAGGCGCAGCGACTTCACCTCTTCCTTGAAAGACCGCTCGGCCATCGTATTTCCTTGTAGGTCGGGTCAAGCGCAGCGCGACCCGACATGGTTCGTATAATCGGCATTCATGACCTGCGTTGCGCTACCGGCAACGCCGGATCGCGGCCAAAGGCCTTGACCCGACCTACACTGCCCCGAACGACCGCGCGGCCATCGTATTTCCCAGTTGTTGCAGTCAGTCAGTATGAAGCACCTTATCGTGCAGGCTCATCAATGAGCAATCGCGAGGCCGAGACGAACCCCATCATGAAGTTTCCCTGGTATCTGGCTGTGCTGTTCGTGGTCCTCGTGGGACTCGTGGCGGCGCGCATCCTCGGCCTCGACGGTCACTCGGCTCGCATCAGCGTCGCCGAGCGGGCAGACCATGTACTCGAGCGGTGGACGGGGGACATCGAGCGGCCGATGTACGACGAGATCGCGAAGGCCATGGAACAACGCCGTGGCGATCGCAGG
>CAMDMH010000231.1 GCA_945901835.1 Devosia equisanguinis
CACTACAACGTGATGGGCGTCGCCAAGGCCGCGCTCGAGGCCAGCGTCCGCTACATGGCCAAGGACCTGGGCGAGAAGAACATCCGCGTCAACGCCATCTCGGCCGGTCCGATCAAGACGCTGGCCGCGTCCGGCATCGCCGACTTCCGCTACATCCTGAAGTGGAACGAGTACAACTCGGCCCTGCGCCGCACGGTAACGATCGAAGAGGTCGGCGCGTCTGGCCTTTACCTGCTGTCCGATCTCGGCCGTGGCGTCACCGGAGAAATACACCACGTCGACGCCGGCTATCACGTCCAGGGCATGAAGAACGAGGACGCGCCGGACATCTCGGTCATGAAGGCCGACGACGGGGCTTGAACTCGCCATTCCCCGACGACGCTTCGTCGGCGCGGAGCCGACGAGAACCCCCGGCTTTTTCGTCAGGCCCTGTGACGTCCGAACCAGAATTGGGCGATCAGACGCTGACCGGCGATATTCTCAGACGAAAACGGACCGAAGCCAGCTCGGCTCCGGCCCGCATAAATTTCAAACCGAGATCAGGGCTCAGCCCTTGCCCTTGCAGGCCTTCGTCTTCTTGTCGAAGAACTTCATCGTGCCGCACTTGCCGGGTGCGTCCTTCTTCTTGGCGGCCAGAACGGTGCCGCTCATCGAGGTCACTGCGAATGCCGACATCATGACGGCCAGAGCCAACTTCTTCATCGCTATTCTCCATCAAACTTTGACAACTCGAGATGGGTGCAAGACCCGGCCGAAACGTAAGGACGACCATTGAGTTTGTCACGCCGCACGACATCGAACCGCGGACAGTTTTCGAATCTCGGTCACGCACAGGTGCTGATCGGACACAGCGCCACTTGAATATCCGTGGTTGTTCTTAGTCGCAGAGCCGGATGGCGGCCGGCACGAGATGGAACGCCAAAACGAAAATGGAGGAGCCAGGGTAGCGGCCCCTGCTCCTCCAAGTCGTTTCAGATGCCGGCCTTCACACAGACAGGGTTGCTCAGACCATGCCCGGTTGGACCGCGTCGATTGCAGCTATGGGATGAACCGAGGCCGGACTTACCGGCTTTCGCCGCCATTCCTCCATCGACTTCCCGGCTACGATCTCTTGAGTTCGGAAACGCATCGACACTTCGGCCCGCCGATAAACGGCAGAGCCTGCAGGTTCTGACACTACTTCTGGTTCTGTGAACTGAAGCAGGCGAACCAACGCCACCAACCAGACGAGGTTGTGGAAACCGCGCTTGCTGCCTTGATTACCGGCAGAAACGTCGCGCGTACCGCGGCCAGAATCAGCTCGCGACCCCCAAGTGATAGTCAAACCGCAGGCGATTTGCCAACCACTTGAATGACGATATGGCCGATCGGCCACCCGGATCGGATTTTCTGAAGGCAAAGGTGGCACACTCTCTTCACCTGCCGTTGTCTGCGCGCCTCGAACTCTCCGAGCGCCGACAGGCCGGAAAACCCACCCCGGAGCCAAAGTCCGAATCCGAACAACGCATTGCACACGTGCGCCGGGACCGATACGAAGCAGGCGACCGGCCACCCGCACGAACTCGAGCGATTCGCGCGACACGTCGCGGGCCGGATGTCCAGCGTGCACGTGCGCAGTCCAGGCGGTGAAATGGCGAGGTTTCGATGTCACACAACACGATAGGCCACCTGTTCCGCGTCACGACCTGGGGCGAAAGCCACGGGCCTGCAATCGGTTGCGTCGTCGATGGCTGCCCGCCCGGCATCCCCTTGGTCGAAGCCGATCTCCAGCAGTATCTCGACAAGCGCCGGCCCGGCACCTCCCGCTTCACCACCCAGCGCAAGGAGCCCGACGAGGTCCGCATTCTCTCCGGCGTCTTTTCGGACGACGCGAGCCGTCAGGTGACCACCGGCACCTCGATCGCGCTTCACATCGACAATGTCGATCAGCGCTCCAAGGACTACGGAGACATCAAGGACAAGTTCCGCCCGGGCCACGCCGATCTCACCTACTGGCAGAAATACGGCATCCGCGACTACCGCGGCGGCGGCCGGTCATCGGCCCGTGAAACCGCGATGCGCGTCGCCGCTGGCGGTGTTGCCCGCAAAGTGCTCGACGGCGTCACGATCCGAGGCGCGCTTGTCGAGATGGGCGGCCTGCCCGTCGATCGCTCGCGCTGGAACTGGGGCGAGGTCGACAACAACCCCTTCTTCTGCCCCGATGCAGCCAAGGTCGACGAGTGGACCACCGCCCTCGATAGCGCCCGCAAGGCCGGCTCGTCGCTGGGCGCCATCATCGAGGTCGTCGCCGAAGGCGTTCCCTCGGGCTGGGGAGCTCCCATTTACGGTAAGCTCGACCAGGATCTCGCCTCGGCGATGATGAGCATCAACGCCGTCAAAGGCGTCGAGATCGGTGATGGCTTCGAGACCGCCCGCCTGCGCGGCGAAGACAACGCCGACGAAATGCGCATCGGCAACGACGGCAAGCCGCGCTTCCTGTCGAACCACGCCGGCGGCATCCTCGGCGGCATCTCGACCGGCCAGAGCATCGTAGTACGCTTCGCCGTCAAGCCGACCTCGTCTCTGCTGATCCCGCGCCGCACCATCGACCGCCACGGCAACGAAACCGAGATCCTGACCAAGGGCCGCCACGACCCCTGCGTCGGCATCCGCGCCGTTCCCGTCGGCGAAGCCATGATGGCCATCACACTCGCCGACCACCTCCTCCGCCACCGCGCGCAGTGTGGGTGAGAGGTGCGGAGGCTCCTTTCCTCCCCCTAGATGGGTGAGATCGACGCGACAAGATTTCTGGCGCCTGAGCAAGAAATCGTTCGACGCGTCGTGTGGGGGTGAATATCCGTCGCAACCGTTCGAGCCGAGTACTGAACACATGCCCGCCCTTTCCTCCGTCCAAGCCATCGTCTTCGACGTGTTCGGCACGGTCGTCGATTGGCGCTCGAGCATCATCCGCGACCTCTCGGCATTCGGCGCGCAACGCGGCATCACCGTCGACTGGACGCGCTTCGCCGACGACTGGCGCGCGCTTTATCAACCCGCGATGGATGAGGTCCGCTCCGGTCGCCGCCCCTGGACGATCCTCGACGTGCTCCACCGCGAGAGCCTCGTCGTGCTGCTTGGTAGGCATGGCATCGAAGGCCTGGCCGAAACCGATATCCACCACCTCACGCGCGCCTGGCACCGCCTCGATCCGTGGCCCGACGCACTTCCCGGCCTCGCGCGCCTGAAAACCCGCTACATCATCGGCCCGATGTCGAACGGCAACATCGGCCTGCTCACCCGCATGGCCAAGCACGCGAAACTTCCCTGGGATGTGATCCTCGGCGCGGAAACCGCACGCGCTTATAAGCCGCTTCCCGAGAGCTACATTCGCAACGCCGCGCTTTTGAACCTCGAGCCGGCGCAGGTGATGCTCGTCGCCGCCCACAATAGCGACCTGAAGGCAGCACAAGCCGCTGGTCTCGCGACCGCCTTCGTCGCCCGCCCGACCGAGCACGGCCCCGGACAAACCAAGGATCTCGTGCCCTCCGGCGACTGGGACGTCTTCGCCGTCGACTTCTCCGACCTCGCCGCCAAGCTCGGCTCCTGAGCTTCGCCGAGGCGGTTCGCTTGGAAACCAGCTGGCGTGGTATTGGTAGCATGCGCCCCATGGCATAGGGTGTCGAAACGGGGTGCCCCCGCCCCCTCGAGTCATTGCGCGAGCGCAACCATGATACCCTTGTCCGTCCTCGACCAGTCCGTCGCCACGTCAGGTCGCTCCGGTGGGGTCGCAATCCGCAACACGATCGAGTTGGCGAAGGTGTGCGAGGGTCTCGGCTACAAGCGCTTCTGGGTGTCCGAGCACCACAGCCACGGCTCGATCGTCGGTACCGCGCCTGAAGTGCTGATCGCCGCCATCGCCAGCCAGACCAAAACGATCCGCGTCGGCAGCGCCGGCGTGATGCTGCCGCACTACTCACCACTCCACGTCGCTGAGCAGTTCCGCGTGCTCGATGCGATCGCACCTGGCCGCATCGATCTCGGCCTCGGCCGCGCGCCCGGTTCGGACGGCCGTACGGCATACGCGCTGCACCCACTGGCGAACGAGCGGCCCAATCAATTCGTGTCCGACATCCGCGATCTCCAGTGCTGGCTCACCGGATCACCGCTGCCCGAAGGCCATCCGTTCGCGCAGGTCAAATGCTTCCCCCAGGACGTGACAGTCCCTGAAGTCTGGGTGCTCGGCAGCTCCGATTACGGCGCGCAGGTCGCGGCCTATTTCGGCCTGCCCTATGCCTTCGCGTGGTTCTTCACCGACGGACGCGGCGGCAAAGAAGCCATCGAACTATATAAGAGCACGTTCAAGCCGAGCGAACGCCACCCCGAGCCGCATCCCGCCATTTGCGTATGGGCGCTCGCCGCCGAGACCGAAGCCGAAGCGCTTCGCCAATACCAGTCGCGCGCCCGCACGCGCCTTCTCCGCGACCGGGGCATCTTTGCCTCTCTCGAACCGCCCGATATCGCCGGGGGCTACGACTATTCCGACGCCGAGCGCGCCCGCCTCGTCCAGCTCCGCCAAAGCGCCATTGTCGGCAGCGCAAGTCAGGTCGCCGAAGGTATCGACAAACTCGCGCGGCAACTCGGCGTGAAGGAAATCGCCATCGTCACCTGGGCCTACGATGAAGACGTCCGTCACGAAAGCTACCGACTGATCGCCAAGACAATGGGCTCGACGCCAGCCAAAAAGGAGGGAGGGTAAGCGCTTCAGCGCGCAACCCGCCAGCGAAATCATCTAATCACGTCGGGTTACGCTACGCTCACCCGCCCTACAAAATTTCGGAGGACCCCCACATGACCACGACACCCGACCTCACCGGCAAATCCGTCATCGTAACCGGCGCGGGCAGCGGCCTGGGCCAAGCCATGGCACTCGGCCTCGTTGGCGCCGGCGCGTCCGTTCTGGCGCTCGATGTTGCCGGCGACCGCCTGCAGGATACGGCCAAGCTCGCCGCCGCCGCCAAGGCCAAAGGCAAGCTACTGCCGCTCGCCTGCGATGTGCGCTCGGAAACCTCGTGCGCAGCCGCAATCGCCACCGCCAAGGAAAAGCTCGGCGGCCTCACCGGCCTCGTCAATTGCGCTGGCCTCGGCATGGCCTATCTGCGGCCCGACGCATTCGAAAAACGGCCGAAGTTTTGGGAAGCCGATCCCACCCGCTGGTGGGACATGATGGACGTCAATGTCCGCGGCCCCTTCCTGCTCGCCCGCGCCGTGATGCCCTCTCTGATCGCCAACGGTTGGGGCCGCGTCGTCAACGTAACCACCAGCTTCAATACCATGATCATGGCGGGCAACATGCCCTACGGCCAGAGCAAGGCGGCTCTCGAAGCCGCCTCGGCAAGCTGGTCTGCAGACACCCGCGGCACCGGCGTGACGGTCAACATTCTCGTCCCCGGCGGCGCAGCCGATACCGCGCTTGTGCCGCAGGACGCCCCCTTCGACCGGTCGAAGCTCGTCAAGCCCGACGTGATGGTCGCGCCGATCCTCTGGCTGATGTCGGACCTGTCGGACGGCACCACGGGGATGCGCTTCGTCGGCAAGCATTGGAACCCGCAGAAGCCCTGGCAGGAATCCATGCAGCTTTCGAGCGCTCCCATCGCATGGCCTGACCTCGCCGCCGCCGCCGCCGAAGGCCAATACCGACGCCCGGATTAGTGCAGCTAGCGCGCACTTCTCCTCCCCCTTGACGGGCGAGGTCGGAGCGGCCCGATTTTTCGAACCTTTCGAGAAATCGTTCGCCGCTCCGGGTGGGGGTGAAGACTTCACTCACCCGGCTTCAGATACTTCCCCATCGCATCGAGCACCG